>NZ_JOGV01000005.1:0-227633 GCF_000721365.1 Streptomyces sp. NRRL F-5650
CGCCCCGGAGAGCCGGGCGGCCACTCCTCGGAAGCCACTGAAGGCAGAGAACCATAAGCCACACCCGGCCCTCCCGGGCCGACCAACAACTTACGGAGAGCCATGTCCGAAGACCTCCGTCCCCGCACCGTCCAGCACTGCCACTGTCAGCCGCTGCACACCGTCTACGGGCTGGTGGCGCTGCTCGCCGGCTGCGGCATCCTGCTAGAGCAGCCCGTCATGTGGCTGTAGGTCGGCCCGCTCGGGACCCTTGTCGTCGAAACGCGCCAGCTCGCCCGGAGCCGGGCCTGTGCCGCCCATCGCAGGCGGGACGAGCGCAAGGCCGCCCCGGCTCGCGCCCGCTGGGTGTGGGGCGCTGCCGCGGCCGGTCTGGACGCCGCCCTGGTGGCGGGAGCCTTCGCTGTCTGCACCGTGCTGCTGCTTGGCCATGGTGACGCACTCGTCCTGCGCGGACGGGCGGTGGACTAGGCAGTTTCGTTTGGATCATCGGGCGGACCAGAGGAAGATGCCCGCGATGTGGAGCCCGGCGAGGTAGATGGTGGCGGTCTTCTCGTAGCGGGTGGCGATGCCGCGCCACTGCTTCAGGCGGTTGATGCACCGCTCGACGGTGTTGCGCTGCTTGTAGGTCTCACGGTCGAAGGCCAATGGCCTGCCGCCTCGACTGCCTCGACGAAGCCGGTGTCTGCGCTGGTCTGCGGGGACAGGGATCACGGCCCGGATGCCGCGCTTGCGCAGGTGCTCGCGGATCGTGCGGGATGAGTACGCCTTGTCGGCCAGGACCACGTCCGGCCTGGTGCGAGGCCGGCCTCGCCGACGGGGAACGCGCAGGCGGGCCATGATCTCGGTGAAGGCAGGTGCGTCACCGGCCTGGCCTGCGGTGAGAACGAACGCCAGCGGCCGGCAGCGGCCGTCGGCCGCGAGATGGATCTTCGTGGTCAGTCCGCCGCGGGACCGGCCGATGGCACGGTCGTCCGGCTCGCCGGCCGGGGCCCCTTTTTGCGGGCTCCGGCCGCGTGCTGGTGGGCCCGCACGATCGTGGAGTCGACCGAGACGGCCCAGTTGAGGTCCTCGTCCGCGTCGGCCTGGGCCACCAGGGCGGTGAAGACCCGCTCCCAGGTGCCGTCGACGGCCCACATCCGCAGCCGGTTGTAGACGCCTCGCCAGTTGCCGTACTTCTCCGGCAGGTGCACCCACTGCGTGCCGGTCTGGAACTTGTAGGCGATCGCGTCGATCACTTCACGGTGGTCCCGCCAGCGGCCACCCCGCTTCGGCGTCCGGTCCGGGAGCAACGGCTCGATCCGCGCCCACTGCGCATCAGTCAACGGCACACACGGACCAACGACCGGCTGATCTAAACGAAACTGCCTAGCTGGCCCTCGGTGCAGGGGCGGCGTTCGCCGGCGCGCATGCCCTCACTCACCGCATGTCCGCCCGAGCCTCGAAGTCGCCGCAGTCCGCGGCGTAGCAAGCCCTCCTGTCGCACCGTGCCGGGCGATCGCCCGGCACGCCCTTCGCCTCAAGTCCTCGGAGAGTCCGTCATTCTGCACTTCGACCCCGCCACTACGAGCGGCTCGGCCGTAGCGTCCCTGTTCCGCGTGTGGTGCTCCCTGCGCGATGCCAGTTGCGGGCACCGGCCGAACGCCGCGGAACTGGCCGGCGCCGTGGAGGAGATGTTCGCCGGCCTCGGCCTGGACCCGGCCAGCCCCCCTGCGCAGGTCGAGCCGACCAGCACGGGAGAGGTGTTCACGGTGTTCGGACTGCGATACGACCGCGCCGACGCGCTACTGGTCGCTGGTGTCATTCCGGGCGAGCACGCCGCGGCCTCTGTCGAAGTGGACGGCGACGAGCTCGACTTCTCCCGGTGGATCGACACCTTCCGCGCTGAGTCCAGGGAGGCGGCCGCCATGGCCGCGCGAGCGCAGGTCGAAAGCGGGGACTGCTGAGACGCCCCACACTGCGTGTTGCGTATTCATGCTCCAATGTGTAATGTGATTGCACGTCGGGTCCGGTGGCACCGCCCCAGACCTCGACCACTTCCCTTCCTTCCTCCAGACCAGGAGACGACTGTGCCCACCCGTGTCGTGACCCGCACCCCGGACCGCCGCGTGCCCAACCAGCGCGGCCTCCAGACCCGTCAGAAGCTGATGGAGGCGACGATCGAACTCCTCGCCACCCGGTCCTACCGCGACATCAAGGTGATGGACATCGCCCAGGCCGTGGGCACGTCGCCCGCGACGTTCTACCAGTACTTCCCCGACATCGAGGGCGTCGTCCTCGAAGCCTCCCGCCTCCTGGTCGAGGAGACGAACACGGCGCTCGACGGCTTCAAGGACGGCTCCTGGTCCTCGGACGGACTGTCCGGCGCCACCCGGCTCGTCGACGCCGTACTCGACGGCTGGAGCGATCACCTCCCGGTCATGCGCGTGCTGACCGCCGTCGCAGCCGAGCGGGACCCCCGCTTCGTCAAGGCGTACTTCGCGGCCACCAGGCCCGTCGTCCGGGCCCTGACGGCGGCCGCCCAGACGACCACGCCCAACGGCGAGGGCAAAGAACTGGTCCACGCCCTCGTTTCCGGCCTGACCGCCGCCGCCGGACACGAGAACGCCGGAAGCGTCCAGGGGCTGACCAAGCGCCAGCGGCGCCGAGGACTCGCCCGCCTAGTCCACGCCGCCGTGACCACCAACGCCGCCTAGAACCCACGCTCCACCGCCAGCCCGGCCGCAACCCAGGGGGAGTACCTTGATCCAGCCAGCCTCCCTTGCCATCGGCTTCGGCCTCGGCGTCCTCAGCGTCCTGATCCGCGCCCTTGCTCTGCGCATCCGGCCGCGCTGCCTCCCACTCCCCCCTCTCGGTCGCCTCGCCGAGCCCCGAACTCGCCACCGCCCTGTCTCTGGCCGTCGCCGAGCGGTACCCGAACCTCGGGGGTTCGACTACGCCACCGTCAGCGTCTTCGAACGCGACTCACCCGAGAAAACGGTGCACCTCTACCCCACGCGCGGCCCCCACCGGGGCGCCATACGCCTCGATCCCAGCGATCCAAGCAGCCCTGGCGGCAGGGCCGCCCGGCTGCTCGCCGAGATGAGCCTGCCTCACGTCGGCGTCGTGGTCATCCCGCTCGCCGCGCACTGAACCGGCTCTCGCCGCCCCGGAGCGCTCCGTGGCGGCGTCCGACCGGCCACCATGGCTGCCGGCCACTGCAGGCCGCCCCTTCCCATCACCGATCCGCGACCCGTCAGCGAGGAACCGTGACCATTCCGTCCCGCCAGATGTTCAAGTACGGAGGCTGGGTGTTCGACAGCGACCGGGCCATGCGCCTCCTGGAGGAGCACCCCCGCGCCGTCGAGCAGACCTCCGTAGCCGACTGGTCGGCCGCCTACCACCTGAGCCTGCTCAGGCCGGACTACGACGGCCCGTGCTGGTGCCCGATCTTCGGCCCGGACCAGTCCCACTTCAGCGTCGAACACGCCATGCGCACCGACCTTGACCAGCCGGTGATCATCGCCACCCTGGAGTTCGACAGCGGCCCGGCCCGTCTGCTGATCGACGGCGTGCACCGCATGTACCGGGCGATGGTCGAAGGCCGCCCGACGCTCCCCTCGCACGTCCTGAGCATCGCCGAGACCGCGACGATCCGCGTGCACTGACGCCACCCTCCTCCATCCCCGGGAGTCCCCTTGACCTCCATCGGCACCGCCCGTCACTTCCAGCCCCGCGGCACACCCGGCCACGTATGCCGCGACCACAACCGGGCGGTCCTGGCCCCCGCCGTCGCTGTCGAGGCCCTCCGCCAGGGCCTCGGGCCCGACCTGACCGGCGCCCAGCTCGACCGGTGCGCGGAGATCGCCGAGCGCAACCCGCTCTCCGACACCTCCCGCGCCGCCGTCCGTACCGCGCTGGAGCCCGCGCTGTCCGTGCGCAACTCCCCCGCGACCGTCCACCATCGGCTGTTCACCCTCCCAGCCGGGCACCCTCTGCGCGTCCGCGTCGGCGACACCGAGTACTTCCTCGTCCCCATCCCCATCACGCTGTGACCCGCCACCCGCACAGGCGGCGGACGGCCTGAAACAGACATCCCTCACCAACGCGTCCGGCCCCGGACGCGTTTTGGCATGATCCCCCTCGACCGAGATCCGGTACCTGACAAGGGGGAACCATGTCCATGTGCCTGCGCCACGCCCTTCCGACCGTGCTCCTGGCCGGCGCCGTCCTGGTCTCCGGCTGTGCCAGCTCCGACAGCGGCCCCAAGGCCGATAGCAAGCCGGCGAACAGCGCCCCGGGGGCCCGGCCTTCGCCCTCCACGGTGCTGCCGGACGGCATCGTGAAGCCGGGAATCGCGCAGCCGATCGGCGACGGGGCATGGACGGTGACGCTGCAGGGCTTCGAGCGACTGCCGGCCGACACCGTGCCCGGCGTGCTGGCCGGCTCGAGCGCGTTCACGGCGCGGGTGACCGTGGCCAACCAGCGCGCCCAGGTCGCGACCGCGCCGCGGACCGCCGTCACCGCCCGCTACGGCACCCTCGGGCGCACGGCTGCCGAGGCCACCGACGCCAGCAGAGCCTCCGCCGAGGACGAGCCGCAGCAGGTGCGCCCCAACGGGTCCCTCGACAGGGACCTGAAGCTGGTGCTTCCTGACCAGGCCGAGGGCCTGCCGGTCACGGTGACCGTGGAAGCGACCGAGGAGGGGCTGGCTGAGCCGGAGCTGCTGTTCTTCGAAGGCGCCCTGCCGGGTGGAACCGCCGCCTCCCCGGACCCGCAGGCACCGCAGGGCGCGCCAGCCGGGCAGTCGGTCACACTGCTGGGGCAGTGGAACGGCCACGTGCGCGTGGGCAAGGTGACGGTGCGCGGCGAGGGCGCCTCGCGCACCGGGAGCCTGGAGCTCAGCGTGGTCAACCGCTCCGGCGACCCGATGCCCGGCCTGGGCACCACCCTGCGGATCCTGACCGGCCAGGACCTGCACCTGGCCGCCACCGTCCGTCCGGTGTACGGGTACCGCGACGCCGCGATCGCCCCGTACCGCACTGCCACGCAGACCGTTTCCTTCCGCGTCCCGGAGACGGCCATCGGCGGCCCGGTGACGATCGAGGCAGTCGACGCGGGCGGCTCCAAGGTCACCTTCGAGGGCACGATCGGCTGAAGGAGCCGACAAAAGTTCGGGCGGAGTGTCACACCGGCGGCCTGTGCCACACCTGTAGCAGGTGAACGGTGCCTTCTCCGACCCGAACAGGACTCCCATACATGGCCCCTCGCCTCCTGTCCGCCGGCCTCCTCGCCGGCGCGCTCGCCGCCTCCGCCTGCGGCCCTCTCACCGTTCCCGGCTCCACCGCCCAAGCCGCACCAGCTCACGGCCAAGCCGCGGCCGGCGGCGGAACGGCGCTGGCCCAGCTGAACGACCTGACGGTCCGGGCGCAGATCCCCCTCGCCGGCTACAGCCGCGACGCCTTCGGACCGGCATGGAGCGATGCGGGCACGGTCGAGATGTCGGGGAATTCCTGTCCGACGCGTCAGGACGTCCTGGCCCGCGACCTGGACGAAGTCGTACGGGCCGGGGACGGCTGCACCGTCCTGTCCGGCGTTCTCCACGACCGGTACACGGGCCGGACGATCGACTTCAAGCGCGGCCCCCGCACGTCCATGGCCGTACAGATCGACCACATCGTCCCCTTGGCCTTGGGGTGGCGCTCGGGGGCCCGGGAGCTGACCGCCGAGCAGAGGCTGAACTACGCAAACGACCCCGAGAATTTGGTTGCGACCGGTGGTTCGACGAACGCCGGCAAGGGCGCCAAGGACGCCGCGGCGTGGATGCCCCCGCGGGCCGAGGCCCACTGCTGGTACGCGACCGCGCAGGTTCGCGTGAAGACCAAGTACCGCCTGTCGGTCACGCCGGTGGAGAAGGCGGCCCTGCGCACCGCGCTGGAATCCTGCCCGGCCGAGGAGGGCCCGCGATGAGGCCGGCCGCACAGCCGCTGCCCTTCGACGCGGACCGAGACCGGTGGACCCACGCCGTCCGGCTCCACCACGCCGTGCGCGCCGAGCTGGCCGGCAGGCTCTCGACCCCGGCCGCCGTTCGGGCCGCCCTGGAGGCGCTGCTGCTGATACGGGAGCGGACCCGGGGTGGGTGGCTGCGCTGGGATGTCTTCGGACCGCCCCCCGGGGGTGTGCTGCGCGAGGCGGGCGTCTTCGACCCGGGGCAGCACCGGCTGGGGCGCTGGGCGTGTCGGACCGTGTGGGGACGGCGTGCTCCCCAGCACATCTGGACGCTGGGAGGCCTCGAGCTTCCCCGCCCCCTCCCAGTCGGCCGGACCGCGCTGTTCACCGTGGCCGCCTTCGCCGCTCTGGGCCCGGCGACCTCCCTGCTGCCGGCGGCCATCGGTCTCCTCGCGGCCGGCGCGGTCGGGGTGGCCGCGGCCGCCGGGGTGCCGGCGGCCGTCCGGCGCCTCACCCGGCACTGCGTGCGCGTGGTCGAGTCGGATGAGGCGTACGCGGCGGTCTTCTTCCGGCTGCTGGCCGACGAGCAGCGCTTGCGCATGCTCGCCGAGCGCAGCGAGCGCTACGAGCTGGCGCGCGCGGCGGGTATGTTGCCGCGGCTGGTGTGGGACACGGCCGGGCTGGCGCCGCTGGCGGCGGATGACGTGGAAGCCCGTGAACTTCTTCTCGGATACGCCCAGTCACTCGCGCTCCTGGTCGACCAGGCCGTCGAAGTCGAGCGGCAAGAGGAAGCGGTGGAGTCGGCGATCCGCGACGACCACCCGGCCGCCGCGCCGGTCAGGCCCGCGCCGCCCGAAGGGCTGCTGCCCCAACATTTGCTGGATGAGGTGCGGCTGGAGCTGGAGGAGCTGGGAGAGGGACTGCGCCATGCCCGGGAAGTCCTGGGCGCGGCTCACGACGACGGAGCTCGGCATGCGACGAACGGAGAGAGCAATGAGTGAGCAGGAGCAGACCGGTCGAAGTGTCTCCTGGCGGAAGGCGAATCCCGAGGCCTACGCCGAGCTGAAGCGCACCTGGGGAGTGATCGGGCACAGCAGTGTCCTGATGGTGCTCAGCCTGAGCCTGATCGGTACGTCACTGACGCTGGGCTACCTGCACCGGCCGGGGCTGCTGGAGACTTCCGCGCGCCTGGGCGCCAGCGCGGCGGCAGTCGGCTGCGCAGCTGTCGGTCTGTGGCGGCTGGTCCGTGCCCTGTCCCGGTCGGTGAGGGCAGTCGTCCGCACGCGCCGGCGCGGCGCTGAGGGCAAGGCGCAGGGAGAGACCGTCGAGCAGGCCGTTGAGTCCGCCGCCACAGCGGCGGAGTCGTCCTGAACGGGAAGGGGATGTCGTGTTCCGGTTCGAGAGCTTCACGGTCGGGTTTGTCATCGGTGCTGTGGCCTGGTGCGTGCCGTACGTGCGTGGGCTGGGCCGGCGCGGGGTCATTCGAGGGCTCGCTCTCGGGCGTCGCAGATGGCCTCCCACTCGGCGAAGGTGGAGCACTGCTCGGCGGTGCGCGCGCGGCGGGCCCGATCCGCCTCCGCGAACGAGGCAAGGATCCTGTCACGGATAACGAAGCCGGGGGGATCGGGTTCCGCCGCGACGGGCGGTGACAGGCTGGTGAGGCGGGCGCGGATGTCGTCAATGGCCGCCAGGAAGGCCGCGTTGGGCGGGGCCCCACAAGGCGTGTCCTCGCCGGTGTCGGGTGCGGCAGGTACGCCCTGGGTGGCGGCCTCGTTCCAGCGGGCCATGATCACGCTGGCCGGTGAGGCCGGCCGCCGGGGCACGCGCCAGACCGAAAGGTCGGCGGCGATTTCGGCGGCGGAGAGGCCGCTGGTGATCCAGGGCCGCAGGGCGAAGGCGAGGCGGCGCAGGCTCTCGCCCTGGGTCCAGGGCACCCGGGGGCGCACCCAGGCGGCGATCGAGACGGCGTGCGCGGCCTGGCGGGGAGTGGCCCGGTAGGGCTCGGGTACTTCGTGTCGGCGGCGGGGGCGCGGTCGCGTCCCGCGGGGCGCGCTGGTGTTGTTGTTCTTCTCTCTCACCTCAGCTGTAGGACGTGGGTGGTTGGTCTTACAGGAAGGGGTGTCACGGCGGTAGCGGCGGTGGGACAGGCGGGCGCGTCGGCGGGCGTCGGCGATGGCCATCTCGCGTCCGTGATCGGTGAATCCGATGTGCCGGGCGTGGTAGCCGTGGCCGCTCACGCGGTGGCCGAGGGCGTCGTCCCAGGCAGGCGGGACGACGGCGGCGTAGATGGTGGCGGTGCCGGCCCATTCGCCGCTTCCGGCGGGACGGGTGTTGGTGCGGCTTCCGTGGACGGTCCAGACGAGGAGGCCGAGCTCGCGCAGGACGGCAATGTGCCGCTCGAGGGTGCGCCGGCTGATGCCGAGGCGGCGCCACATGGTGTCGCGGCAATAGGCGACGTGCCCCTCGGCGTTCAGTCGGGCGGCAAGGTCGCGTGCGACGCGCAGCGTGGTGTCACCGGCTTTAGGGTGCAGGCGCTGGGTGATGGCCCAGGTGGCAGCGCGCAGGAAGTCACCGCGCCGGGCGCGCCGGGACGCGGTGGTGCCGATCTCCTGGTCCGCGTGCTCACAGACCGGGGCGAATCGGTTGTTCGGGGATATTCGGTTTTGTCCGTGCGGAGGGCACGGCGGAGCGGCGGCTGCCTGGACCGGCGCGTGGGCATGCTGCATCATGGGCAGGGCACGCCCTCCTTTCGGGCATGCGCGAGCCCCTCTTCGGTGGGGCCGGGTTCTTCGGGAACCAAGGAGATCCGCCCTGGCAGGGGCGGTTTGCCCGGTCTTCGGACCGGGTTCTTCACCGGGTGGGCTGGACACTCACCCGGTGGTCGCAGAGGTGCGGCGGGCGGGCCGAGGTGCTGGACACACCGGGGCTTGTTGCCGCGGGGCAGCCCACGCGGGACTGCCTCCTGTCAGGTCATGCGTTCATCGGTCTCCAGGGTGGCGGGCGGTCGCGGTGGTCAGTGGCCCATGCAGGCGCCGCCGTCGACGGGCACCACGGCGCCGGTGATGTAGGCGGCCTGCCCGGAGGCGAGGAAGGCGACGGTCGCGGCGATCTCCTCGGCGCGGGCGAGGCGGCCGAGCGGGATCGGGGCCTTGAGGTTTTCGAGCTGGTCGTCGCTCAGCTGCTGGCTCATGGACGTCTCGGTGAGGCCGGGGGCGACCACGTTGAAGGTGATGCCACGGGAACCAAGTTCGCGGGCCATGGAGCGGGCGAAGCCGACGAGGCCGGCCTTGAAGGCGGCGTAGTTGGCTTGGCCGCTCTCGCCGCGCAGGGCGACGACGGAGGAGATGTACACCACGCGGCCCTTCTTCGCGCGGAGCATGCCGCGCGAGGCGCGCTTGGTGACACGGAAGGCGCCGGTGAGGTTGGTATCAACGACGGAGGTGAAGTCGTCCTCGCTCATGCGCATCAGGAGCTCGTCCTTGGTGATGCCCGCGTTCGGGACGAGGACCTCGACGGGGCCGTGCCGGTCCTCGACCTCCTTGAACGCGGCGTCGACCTGGGCGGTGTCGGTGATCTCGCAGCGGACGGCGAGCAGGCCCTCGGGGGGTTCGCCCGAGCGGTAGGTGACGGCGACGCGGTCGCCGGCCTCGGCGAGGTGACGGGCGATGGCGCGGCCTATGCCGCGGTTGCCGCCGGTGATCAGGACTGAACGGGACACGAGGTGGCGCCCTTCTCTGGTGCTTAGTGGGGGGGTGTAGTCAATCAACTGGCCCGGCGCGCGCCGGAACGCGTCAGCTGTCCGCTCATCGCCGCGGCCGCATCCATCACCGCGGTCACATACCGGGCGCGGGTGGCGGCCCGCTGCATGAGCGCGTCCTTGGCCAACAGGGCGACAGAGCCGGCGACGGCCGATCCGTACCAGATGGGCGCGGCGATCATGGTGCGCCCCAGAAGCGGGGACGGCCCGATGGCGTGACCTTCCTCACGGACGTACACGATGTCGATCTTGTGGTCACTGACGGAGCCGAGGCAGGCGAGGATCGCCAGACCGGCGGCGTCCGCTTCCAGTGGTGCCGACTCGAGGGATCGCAGAGCGATCTGAGGTGATGCGAGGACTTCATCAGCGTGTGGACCGTATGCGCGTTCTGCGCAGATTCTCATCGGAGTGCCGATCAGGTGCGGTCGGTAAACAAATGCGAGCTGACCAGTTCTCGACTGTAGTGTGACGATCTCGGCCCTTACGGCAGGGGAGGGCGGGCCGGCCTGGAGGGGCTGGTAAGGCGTCGAAGAGGGGGGACCGTGCAGCGCGTCAGTCAGCGCGTAGCAAGCACGCGGCCCACGCTGTTCGACGGCACCCTCCCGCATCAAGGCCTGCAGATACCGGTGAGCGGTGGGCGCGGGAAGCCTCGCGGACTCGGCGACCGAAGCCAGAGGATGTCCCCCCGGCCCGAGACGTATCAGTGCGCTTAGCACCGCCATGGTGCGTGCCACGGCGCCCGTGCGGTCAGGCTGGGTGGCAACGGGATGCAGCAACGCGAACTCCCCCTCGCGGTTGTGAGGACCTTCGCGTCTCCCACAACGCGGTTTCGATCCTGTGCGCGATTCTTCCCGGCCAAGATCCAGCTCACCAGGCTCTGAATTTTCCGGTCCTCGAATTTCAGGAGCGGGCACTTCCGGTATATCGCGGACCAGGGCGCCGATCTGATGGACGCGAACAAGGTGACCCATCAGCCTGCACCCCAGCCGCGAGGCTCGCCTGGTCGCCGAGGTTTCGAGGCGGCCGGTGCCGACCGCCGGAATGAGGAAATCGAGGACCAGCCCAATGCCACCCGTCACGGAAGCGGACGTCTCCGCGCGTACCTGCCCCCCGGGGTTCAGTTCGGGCCGTGAGCCACGTCAGGCAGCCGACCCACTAGTACGGCATCGGCGCCCGCTCCACCACTTTGCGGCCACCGCGGCACGGAGGCCGTGGAACGACGGGACACGCGCCCGCGCGCGTCATAGGGCACAGGTTCTCCCTGGGGTTCGCCTGTAGGACGGTCTGAGCCGACCGCTGCATGAGCCAAACGCAGCACGGCATGCTGCACCACGTCGATCTCTTGGTGCCGGATCTCGATCGCGCCGTGCTTTGTCACGCATGCCGCCATTCCATGTGGCCGGCTGGGTGTGGGGATCATCGAGAGTCGACCAGCCCGTACTCGATTCCGGTCACCCGCGGCTTGGCCGTCGGGTGCAGGACGGCGAGGCCTTCTCCTTCGAATTTGTCTGTGACGATGTCGCGCTTGCGGTCGTCGTACGCCGCTTCTTTGGGGCCGGGAGTGATGTCGAAGCTGCCCATGTACTGCGGCTTGAGCATCAGCTCGGAGGTGTGCGCGGTCGGGAAGACGGCGAGAACACCCCCGTTGTCGAGCTTCAGCGCGTAGACCTTCGGGTTCGTCGGCTTCTTGGCGAAGAACTTCTCGGTGGCGTAGCCCCGGAGGTCCTTGTCGACGCCGTCCGTGTGGACCTTGGTGGACTCCTTCGAGGAGTCGGTCGAGGCGAAGACCTTGCCGGCCGTCTTGCCGCCGGTTTCGAAGAAGTCCTCGTACGCCTCGCTGATCTGGTTCGGGGCGAGTGCCCCGATCTTCTGCGCAGGATCGGCGGGGAGGACGTAGCCGTGCTTGTCGACAGCGATCTTCGGCAGCCCTTCTTCCGAGTAGACCGTGTTCACCACCTTGTAGGAGCCGCCGACCTTGTCGAGGATCACCAGTGCGCTCGACCTCTTGGAATCGGAGCTGGGGCGTGCCTTGACGGCGAACCAGGTGGCGCCGCTGCTGGCAGCCGGGATGAGGAATTCGCGGTCCCGGTAGTAGAAGGGGGTCTCGTAGAACTTCTGGTCCTTCTTGGACATGGTATCCCACTGCGTGTAGTCGCCCTTGGACTCCTCATAGACCTGCCCGGCTTCGACGGTGCCCAGGAGCCGTGCGTCCTGCACGGTGTTGGCCTTGTTGTTGACCTTCTCGTAGTTGTCGAGCGCCGCTGCGGCCTCCTTCTTCGTCAGGAGCCCGCGCGGGGCAGCGCTGGCACTGGGCGTGGGGGTGGACGCGTCGGCGGCAGGGCCGTCCGTGTCCGCTGTGCAGGCGGTCAGAGCGAGGGCGCCGGTCACGCTGATGGCCAGGAGCGTGTGGCGGTGCAGGCGTCGCGGGGGGTGGCTGATCGATCGGGGCATGGGGGTGTTTCTCCTCCTGGAACGGTGATGGGCAGGGGCGGTCTGTCGGTCAGGCCGCTGGTCTGGGGTCGCCGCGTACTCCTGCGGCGAAGTCGCGGGCGGCTGCTGCCGCGGCGGCGGCGCTGTTGGTGGCGGTGTGCATGCGGCGGATGACGGCGGAGCCCACCACCACGGCGTCGGCGTAGGCGGATGCCTGCGCGGCCAGGGCCGGGGTGCTGATGCCGATGCCGACGGCCACGGGCAGACGGGTGGCCTCGCGCAGGCGGCGGACGAGGCGGGGCAGGTAGGGGCTGAGCGGGCCGGCCGCTCCGGTCAGGCCGGGGATGGCGGGGGCGTAGGCCATCCCGCTGCTGCTTCGGCCGATCGCGTGGAGGCGGGCTGCTGAGGCGTGGGCCGGGATGAGGGGGACGTTGTGCAGGCCCGCCGTTTCGGTGGCGTGCTGCCAGTGGGCGGCCGCGCGGTCGGGTAGGTCGGGGATGAGGACTCCCGCCCCGCCGGCGGCGGCGAACTGCTCGGCGAAGAGCCGGGGTCCGTAGGCCTTGACCGGGGCCCAGTACGTCATGGCCACCAGTGCGGCCGGTGACGAGGCGAGGTCGGCTGTAGTGGTGAACAGATCGGCCATGCGGAAGCCGCCCTCCAGCGCCTGGGCGGCCGCGTGCTGGACGGTCACGCCGTCGAGGTAGGCGTCCTCGGTGGGCACGCCCAGCTCCAGCACGTCGCTGTGCTCCGACATGGCGTGCAGGGCGTCCAAGCTCGCCGAGCGGCTGGGGTAGCCGACGGGGAGGTAGAGGCCGAGGGCGGCCCGGTGCTGGAGCCTGCTCTGCGTCAGGACCTGGTCGAGCCTGTAGGCGGGCCAGGACGGTGGGGTGGAGGTGAGCATGGGAGGCCTCTCGGGCGGCGGCTGGAAGGGCGGGCAGCAGGGGCGGCGGAGCCGTGTCACGGACGGGCGCCTTGGTAGAGGCCTTCGCGTTCCAGTGCTCGGATGACGCGGTAGTCCGTCTCCACGGCCTCGGGGTCCCTGCTGCTGAGCACGACCTCAGCACGGTCGGCGGTGGAGGGAAGGGGCCTGTCTGCCCGCAGGACGTCGTTGACCGCTTTCACGGTGGGTAGCTGGCGCACGATCCGGGCCAGCCAGGGGTTCACGCGGCCGTCTCCGCGTGCACGGAGGCGGACACGGACGACGTGGCGGAAGGGAGGAGCCGGGACAGGGGGCGGGACGGGCGCGGGCAACCAGGCCTCCAGAGCCCGGGTAATGCGGTCCTCTCCGGTGGCTGTGCGCAGGGCGTCGTCCGCTAGGGACGCGGGGGGTGGCGCCGCGAGAGCCGACAGCAGCAGCGGCCCACGTCCCTCGCTGTAGGCGACGCGGCACGTCGCCGGGCCGCAGACCACTTTGAGAACGTCCAGGACCCGCAGTACGTACATCGGCAGGGCGCGGGTGAGCAGGTGGCGGCGGTCCATCAGGTCGGTCCGGTCCAGCGCTCCGGCCGCGCTCCGGGAGCTCGTGGCGTCCGGGGCCGGTCACGCTGTTGATCGTGTACTCGCGTGGCGAGAGCCGCTCGGCGAGGACTAGGTGTGTGCTGCCGGAGTACCGAGCTGCCGCTCGGCGCATGGCGGGCCAGGCGGCGGCGATGTCCAGGTCGGTGGTGCAGTCGACGGCTGTGACGGGTGTTCCGGCCACCGCGGGCGCGAGGATGTAGCCGTCCAGTCTTTCGGCGTCGGCCCATCTGAGGGCCTGGCCGAGGCTGGTGACGCGAACTGCGCGGCGAGTGGGGACGCCTGCCTGTTCGAGGGCGGGGGACTGGGCGCCGAGGTCGTAGCGCAGTGGGGAGGAGGCGGGGTCCCCGGCCTGCAGGCCGAGGTGCCAGGCGATGCGCTCGGTGAGCTCGGCACCGACGGCGCTGCCGGGCAGGACGGCGGTGACGCCCAGCGCGCGCAGGGCTTTGACCGTGAGACGTGTGGACCCTCGGTGCTCCACGGATTGCGGGTACGGGCTGTCGGTGTCGGCGTGTAGGCCCAGCGGGCGGATGCGCGGTGCCAGGGTCACGGCGATGGGACGTACACCCCGGCGGGCGAGGGCTTTGGCGTACGGGCAGCCGGGAAGCGGGGCGACCACCGCGGCGGTGCCGGTGTCGGCGCGGGGCCGCGCGAGCACGAGCGCGGCGGACGGTATGGCCATGGGGCGGGGCTCCGGGGGGAGGTGTCGGGGTATCAGCGCGTGCAGACGGTGGTGTGCGCAGGGCTGGTGATCAGGATGTCCAGGTGGTCGGCCACCTCGTCGAGGAGGTCGCGGCAGGTGGCCGCCGACTCGGCGGTCACGACCCAGTGCGCGAGGCGGTCGGAGAGCGTGGCGTGCGGGGGAGCGGCCACCTGGCCGCCCGGCGTCTGGCCGATGACCGCGCGGTCGACGAACGGCAGGGCGCCGATGCCGCGAGGGAAGGCGATGTGCTCCAGGACGCCGGTCGTCTCGGGGTAGGCGAAGCGGATTCCGGCGGCGGCCCTCCTGGTGGGCTCCAGTTGCGGAGGCGTCCCGGTGGCCAGTGCGGCGGCGACCTGGGCGAGGTCGATGCCCAGGGCGTGGTGCACCAGCAGGGGCAGCAGGTCCCCGCCGAGGCGCCCGTTGACCTCAACAATGCGCGGCCCCGAGCGAGTGAGCATCACCTCGACGCACAGCACGGCGCAGGTCAGGCCCAGTGCGCGCACGGCGCCCTGGATGACACGGGCCAGTGCGTCGTCGGCCAGCAGAGGATCGTCGGCGGCCACGACGTGCCCGTACTCCTGCGTGGTACCGGCCGGCGCGGGGAGTTTGCGGGTGACGGCCAGGATGCGGGCCTCGCCGGATGCGAGGACCGCGGTCTCGACGCTGACCTCCCGGCCGTCGAGGAATTCCTCCACCAGGACGCCCGTGGGCCCGTACTGGTCCAGGCCCAGCACGGTCTCGTGGCTGGCACGCTCGAACGCGCCGAGGACTTCGGCGGCGGTGTCGGCGCGGACGACGCCCGCGCTCCCGGCCATCGAGCGTGGCTTGACCACGACCGGGTAGCCGATCGCTTCGGCGTGGGCCACGGCCTCGGCGGCGTCACCGGCCTCCAGGGCGCGGGCCGAGGGCACACGGTCGCGGTCGAGTAGCTGTCGGGTGACGACCTTGTCCCGGCACGCGGCCATGGAGTCCGCACTGCCCGCGGGCAGCCCCAGGTCCCGCGCGAGCACGGCACTGGTGACGACGTGGTGCTCCATGTACGTCATGACCCCGGAGACGTCATGGTCGGCGGCGAAGGCCTTCACGGCGGCCGATGTGCCGTGTACGTCGGTCAGGTCGGCCTCGATGTGAGCGGCCAGGTAGGGGCGGGCCCAGTCGGGAGCCGAGGCGTCGACCAGGACGACGCAGTGCGCGGCCGCGATCCGGGCGAGGACGAACTCCCGGTAGGGGGCGCCGTCGTGGCCGCCCGCTCCGAGCAGCAGAAGGAAGGGAGTAGTCACAGGGTTCTCCAGGTGGTGGAGGGTGTGTGTGAGTGGTGCAGCAGGAGGGAGAGCGGCAGGCAGGCGAGGGCGCCGAGGAGGCCGCACAGCGCGGTGGTGGCCGCGACGAGCCGGGGGCCGCCCTCGGCGAGGGACCAGCCCGCGATGACGGGAGCGCAGATCACGGCGGCCGCCAGTGTGGAGCCCCAGATCCCGGCGTAGAGGCCGCGGGCATGCGGCGGGGTGATCTGATCCAGGAGGTCGGTTGCGGCGACGAAGACGACGATCTCCCCGGGAATCCCGACGCATGCGGCGACGACGTACTGCATCGTGGACTCGGCGAGACCGGCGGAGCCGAGACCAGCACCCAGGATCAGGGAGCTGACGGCCAGCAGCGGGACCATCGACGTGCGCCGGGACGCTCTGCGGGCCAGCCACCGGTTGAGGGGGACGGACAGGACGAGGACCGTGCAGGCGCTGGCGACCTGCGTCCAGCCGTAGGCCGAGGCGGGCAGCCCGGCGTCGTCCATCAGCACGGGAAGGATGGAGAAGAGGCCGACTACGGGGATGAGGGCGGCGAGGCTGACCAGCCACAGCAGCCACAGCCGGGCGTCCGTCGCCGCGATCCGGTAGGAGGCACGCCCCTGGCTTCGAGCGCCCGCACCAGGTCGCACCGGGCGGTCGTGCGGCATGCAGGCCAGGACGGTCAGGGCGAAGGCCCCGCAGGCGGCGGCGTTGGTCCAGTACAGCGTGGCCAGTCCGGTGGTGCCGGACAGCAGACCGCCGGCGGCGCCCGTGGCCGCAGCCCCGACGTTGGTTCCGAAGTGCCTCCAGCCGCTGATGGAGGCGCGGGTGGCGTCGTCGGACACGGTGTCCGCCACCACGGCCGAGATGACGGGGCGCGGGGCGTCATAGACGGCCCCCGCCACGACGGCGGACACGGCGACCGCCGCAGGATGCGACAGCGCACCCAGCAGAGGCAGGACCATGGCCGACAGCAGCATGGAGCCCACGAGGACGGCGCGTCGGCCGACGGCATCCGCCAGCCGGCCGAGGACGATTTGCCCGATGAACCACCCGACGCCGAACGCGGCGAGGATCGTGCTGACGCTGCGGGTCGAAAGGGCGAGTTCACCCAGGCGGTAGGACAGGAAGGGGTAGGCGAAACCGGCGGCCCGAACGAGGCTGGCCCCGACCATCAGGACCCAGACGACGGCGGGAATCTGTCCTGGGCAGGGAGCAGGGGCAGGCGGCGGGGTGGCTGGTCTTGCAGCAGGCAGGTCTGTGGTGGGCACAAGTGCTCCAAGAGATGCGGAGGGCGTCGGGCTGAACAGCCCTCGTGCACCGGTCAGGTGGCAGGAACTGACCGGGGCTCGGTATGTCAGACCGGGGCGGACCAGGGCGGTATAGCGCCGCCGGTGCACCCACGCACCACGGAGGTGGCAACAACGAAGAGCGCGGCGCTAGCCGGCACCCCGAGTCGGACACTCACTCGCGCGATGAGCGCAGACCGGCGCCGGAATGAGAGCGCGTGACGTGGCGCGGGTGGCGAGCCTGGTCCACTGGCGGCAGGGCCATCAGGACGGCGCCGGCGGGTCCCACCGGAAGCGGAGCGCAAACACCCCACCGTCGCGAGAGGTCCTCGGCGCCAGCGTCTGCGAAGTCTGGCGGTGTGCTTGACGTGTGGGACACAGCAGCCTCCTTGCGAGGTGCTGGGCGCTCAAATACAGGTCGGTCGACCGCTTTATGGCTAGGCACCGTGTCGCGGCTGGCCTATTCTGTGCCCACGGCGTGGGCAAGACGCCGTAGAAGCACCCAGGGCTTGAGTTGGGTCTGGTGGTGCGTGTGGCTCTTCAGGAGTCTTCGAGGTGGTCGTTTCCCTGCGCCAACAGGGAGGCGGCCACCTCGATGTGTGGCCGTGAGGAACCCGTTCAGCCTGCGCCAACAGGAACAGGGGCTCACTCAAATGTGGTCGTAGAGGCTAGATCTGGCTGCATGCCAGGCGGTTCGGCGAGGGCTCAGAAACCATGCCAACTGCGGCACACGCTGCTGTGCGGCCGCGGTAGTACCTGCTGTGCGGGTGAACGCGCACCCATGCGCCGACTCTTCGTCGGGCCTGCGGCTGCCACACGCATTTGGTCATGGTTTCCGCACCCCTCCCCGTAGTAATGCCTGAAGTCATACCGGAAAGCCCGAACGCCCCGTTCTCTGCGCTAAACGTGACGATCCCATCGGCGGACGTGCCGCCTCCAGTAGCAGGATCTTGCAACGCCATGACCACCTGTGTCAACGATTCTTTCTGCCGACAGAAACGATCGTTTCCCTTCGGCGGGTTCTCGCATAGAGTACGGGTCCACCCATCACCGATGACTACTGGAGCGCATAGGTGGACATTCCTCTCTCCGCGACGCTGCGTCGCCTTGAGATGCAGATCCAAGAGCGCGGCCTGGACAGAGCCGTCGTCCTCAACGCGAAAGAACTCGCAGGCAAGACATCCCTGCCGGTCAGGACAGTCCGCACCCTGCTCCAGGGAAAAGCGGTGCGGGCGGAGAGCTTCAATGACCGGGTCCTGGCCCGTATCAAGAGCTTCGTCGCGTTTCACCTGGCCCAGACCCGCAAGTCGGAGACGGAGCTGATCGGGGAGGTTATGACCGCCCTCGGCCTTTCCCGCCCTTGGGCCCGCAGTGTGATCCGCGGCGAGAAGGTACCCAACGCCAGCACCCTTCACGAGCTGGCCGTCCACTTCCAGCTGGACGGCCACGAGACCTACTTCACCAGCGATGCCGAGGCCGCCCTGAACCGGGAACTCAGAAAGATCCTCCTGCGCTTCGAGTCGCCCGAGCGCGATCCGATCGAGGCCCTCATGGAGCAGTACGGAGTCAAGGCCACCGACATGCGGATGCACGGTCACGCCACCGGCATCACCAGCAAGGAACAGCTCGCTGCCCTGCTGGAAGGCGTCTTCAAGTCCGTGCTCCCGCCGAAGGGAGGGCAGGACCGGTGAGGAGCAGCAGGGAGATGAAGGATCTCGTCGCCGACCTGGGCAGGGAGGTCGCCCAGCGCATCCAGGTTCCGGCGGACGCCGAGGTCGTGATGGGCGAGTTCTGCCGGGTCATGAGCGAGCGACGCGGCAGGCCCGTCGACATGGCTATCCGCGAATTCCCGCCCGGTCTGCCCATCTCGGGCCTTCGTCTGCTGCTGGAGGAGCGGAGTGTGATCGTCCTGCCTGCCGGGATGGATCCCCAGGCGCAGTTGGTCATCCTCGGCCATGAGCTGTACCACGAGGAGCACAACCACTGCACGCACTCCGTGGGGCTCGGCGCAGCAGCCCGGGGTGCCGTCGACGGGTCGGACGAGTCCATACGCCGCGTCGCGGAGATGGTCATGTCCTCGGACGAGGTGCCAGCCGAAGCGCTGATCGCTGTGGCCGCCCGCTCCGTCGCCGACGAGGAATCAGACCGAACCACCGTCAAGCAGAGCGATGAAGTGCACGCTGAGACCTTCGGGTACTGGTTCGCCAGCGCGGTCCGGGGATGGGTCCGCGGCCGTCATGAGCAGCCCAAGGCAACCGCCGCAACGGTGGAGGGCCGTCTCACCCTCTCCCTGTCCCACCGGGGCGGTCGCGTCCTCTGATGACTGACCTCCACATTCCCTACATCATCCCCACCCTGGCGCTCTCGGCGGCACTGGCCCTGAGGCTGCCCACACTGTGGCGGGCCGGGCGGCGCGATCCTGACGTGCGCGCAACCGTGCTGCTCCTGCTGTGGGCCGCAGCGGTCCTGGTCGTGATCACGCCGGTCAACATCGACCGGCTGAACCGCTGGACGGGCATAGCGAACTTCTCCGCACCCTGGGCCTACAGCTTCCTCACCGCCTTCTGCGGCACCGCCCTGACCATGATCATTCGGTGGAGCGAGCCCCCCTCCGAACGGCGCCGCCGCCGCATGATCACGATCTACTGGGTCTACGCCGGCATCATCGTCGCTCTGTGGATCACCTTCCTGCTGGCCGACGTCCCCGAGCCGCGGATCTACGACCTGGACACCTACTACGCCAGCACGCCGTGGATGCGCGAGCACGTGCTGCTGTACGTCCTCGCGCACGCGGTCTCGGCGCTCGTTGCGGCGAGCATGCTGTGGCGCTGGTTCCCCGAGGTCAAACGGGGCTGGATCAAGGCGGGTGTCGTCTGTCTCCAGGCCGGATGGGCTCTGGCCTTGGGCTTCGACATCGCGAAGCTGACTGCGGTCATCGCCCGCTGGAGCGGCCACAACCTTGACGTGCTCAGCACCAGGGTGGCGCCGCCCTTCGCGATGATGGAAGCCATGCTCGTGGCGCTCGGCTTCACCATCCCCCAGGCTGGCCCCGCACTCCAGACCCGCTTGCGCAACGGCCGCGAGTACCGGCGTCTGGCCAACCTGTGGCGGACCGTGCGCGTCACCCGATCGTCCGCAGCCACCGCCCGGTTCGGCGTCTGGGCTCCCTTCGACCTGAAGCTGATGCAGCGCGAGCAGCGCATCCACGACGCCCTGCGGGTTCTGGCCCCCTACTTCGATCACGACGCCTACCAGCACCACTATGCACAGATCAGCGCGGAGCACGGCGAGACACGGCAGGCCCGCGGCCTGGCAGGCGCCCTCGCCGTCCAGCAAGCCGTTCAGGCCTTCACCGAGCAGAAGCCGCTCGAAGTCACCGACCAACCCCTGCTGATCGGTCCCGAGGTCACCAGCCACCTGGACGCCATCGGTGAGGCCTTGCACCGCCCCCATCTCCTCGACCGCCTCGTCCGCGGCGGCCGACCGGTACAGAGAGCGTGACCAGACATGCGTGACAGAGCCACCTCCAGCCGTCCGACGGCCATCGTCATCGGCGCCAGCGCCAGCGGTCTCTTCGCCGCGTCCGCCCTCGCCGAGCATGCCGACGTCACCGTGATCGAGCGGGACACGCTGCCGGCCGGACCCGAGGCACGCCGCGGGATACCCCAAGCACATCACGCGCACCTCGTATGGACCGGAGGCGTGAAGGCCTTCGATGACCTGCTCCCCGGCCTCGTGCAGGAACTCGTCGACGAAGGAGCCCGCCTCGTGCGCATCATGGGCGACATGGTGAGCCGGGCGCCCAACGAAATTTGGTTCCGCCGCTTCGACCAGCTCCCCCACCGCAACCTGGTGTGCTCCCGCCCCCTCCTCGACCACGTGCTGAGCACCCGCGTCCTCAAGGACCCCCGCATCACCCTCCGCGAGAACACCACCGTCCTCGGCGTCGAGGGCACACCGGAAGCGGTGACGGGCGTACGCCTCCAGAGCGCCCACGCGCAGGAGTCGCTCCAGGCCGACCTAGTCGTGGACGCCTCCGGTCGCGGAACCCGCGCGCCCCAGTGGCTGCACGCCCTGGGACTGCCGGACGTCGAGGTCCGCGAGGTGAACGCGGGAGTCGCGTACGCCTCACGGCTCTACCGGGCCCCGGAACGCGCACAGACGATGGCGTTCCCGCTGGTCAACGTCCAGGCCAACCCCGCTAACCCGCCCGGCCAGGGCGGCATCATCCTGCCCATCGAAGGCAACCGCTGGATCGTCACCCTCAGCGGCACACGCGGAGGCGAACCCACCGCCGACAACGACAAGTTCCTCGACCTCGCACTCGGCCTCGGAGACCCCGTCATCGGCGAGCTGCTCCGGCACGCGGAGCCCCTCACCGACGTCAAAACCTCCCGGGCCACCGCCAACGTCCGCCGCTACTACGAGAAGATGCGCCACTGGCCCGACGGCTTCGCCGCCCTGGGAGACGCCATCGCCGGGTACAACCCGGTCTACGGCCACGGCCTGACCGTCGCCGCCCAGTGCGCCGTCGCCGTCCGCAACGTCCTTCGCACCCACCCCATCACCGCCGCCGGCACCGCGAAGCGCCTGCAAAACGCTGCGGCGGGTCCGGTGGGCGCCGCATGGGACCTCGCCGTCGGGCAGGACGCTCTCTACCCCGGGGCCTCCGACTCACCGCCCACCACAGTCGAGAAGGCGTTGGCCCGATACGTCGACCGCTGCGTCGAGACCGGAGCCGGCAATCCCCGCGCTCTCGCAGCCCTCCTCGACGTCATGAGCCTCCTGGAGCCACCTACCCGGCTGTTCTCACCCGACATGGTCTGGCCGATGCTCTTCGGCCCCAAGAAGCCGCAGTTGACAGGCGCACCACTAACCCCGAAGGAACGCAACATCTGACCGAACTGACAGTCGCCGAGGGCAGGCAACGCTCGCGGCTGCGTCACCTCAGAAGTGACGACAGCGCAGGCCGAGACGGGGACAGAAACACGGGGAAGGGTGCAAAGATGAATCAGAGGGAGGCGTTGCAACAGCTGTTGCAACGGAAGCGCGGGCAAATAGACCCGGTCGAGCTCGGCTGGCCCAAGCGCAGCGGCCGGGGCCGCCGCTCCCGCGGACTGTCACAGGCGCAGGTTGCACAAGCGCTGTTCGTCACGGAAAAGACTTACGCCGAGTTCGAGCGCGGGAACACGCCCCAGCCGAACACCGAGTTCCTCGACAACGTGGCAAAGGTGCTCAACATGAGAGAGCGCGAACGGACCGCGCTCTACGTCTACGCGCTCGGCTACGAGCCTCCGTTCCCTACTGACCCGATGGCCGGGACGAACGTGGCCCCGGCGTGGCAGGTGGCGGTCAACCGGGTCTCCGGGCAGCCCTGTTACATCAACGACGTGGCCTGGAACGTGCTGGCCGCCAACGACGACTTCAAGCTCATGTTCCCCCGGCCAGAAGGAAGATCCCCCGAGTTGCCTGAACGCAACATGATTCGGTGGATGCTGCTGCGCGAGGACGCGCGCGAGCACCATCTGGTCAACTGGGACACGCGCTGGGCGCCGCAGGTTGCAGCCCAGCTGCGCACGGCGCTCGCCGCGCACCCCGACAATGCGGATCTCCGGCAGCTCGACAAGGAGGTCAACGACGACCCAGTGGCGGGGCCGATCTACCGAGACCACAGCCTCGCGTACATCCACCCGGACGGCGACGCGCGGCCGATGCGTCACGCCGGCTACCTGACCCCGCGCGGCACCGAGGACCACCGCACCAGGTGCTGTGACCGGCACGCGCCGTCCCAGTTGGGCACAGTCACCATGTGCGCCGCCCAGCCATTCGGCAGCCCGGGCGCCCGGTTCTTCCTCCTGCCATTCGTGCCACACATCTGACGCTGCCGCGCGGCGGCCCCGGCGGAGAGATTTCCTCCGGGTGACCACGGCACGCACAATGCATGCCCATGGCATCCACTGACCTGAAGCAGATCACGCCCGGCGTCTTCGCCTGGCAGCCCGGCCACGAGACAACATGGGGCCTGGCCAACTGCGGTCTCGTCGTCTCCAAGGGCGAGGCCCTCGTCATCGACACGCCCTACACACCCGCCCTGACCGACGCCTTCCTCACCGCGGTCCGCTCAGCCGCGGGCCCGGACGTCCATCTGGACCGGGTCGCCGTCACCCACGCCAACGGCGACCACACCTGGGGCCTTCAGCAACTCCCCGGCGCCGACGTCTACGCCACCCACGCCGCCCATGAGCACCAGTGCCTGGAGCCGAGACCGGAACAGCTGCAGGCCCTCATCCATGACACCGACCCCGGCCAGCCCCTCGGCTGGTACTTCCGTGAGCACTTCGGCAAGTTCGACTTCGCGGGCATTGAGGTTCTCCCGCCGACCACGACGTTCACCGGACGCCACGACCTCGAAGTCGGCGAGATATCCGCGGAGCTACTCGAAGTCGGCCCGGCCCACACCGTCGGAGACCTCATCGTCCATCTGCCCGAGCAGCGCCTTGTCTTCGCGGGCGACATCGTCTTCGCGGGAGACCACCCCTCCCACTGGGCCGGCCCACTGGAGCGCGTCGCCGCCGCCTGCGCACGGATCCTGGACCTCGCCCCCGACTGGATCGTCCCCGGCCACGGACCGCTCATGACCCCCGAAGACCTGCGCGGCTACATCTTCTACCTCGACGACCTCGCGGACCAGGCGTATGTGATGCACGGCCAGGGCCGGACGGCCGTCGATGCCGCACGCATCCTGATCAAGGAAGACCGCTACCCCGGCCTCGGCCTGCCCGAGCGGCTCGCCATCACCCTCAGCACGGAGTACCGCCACCTCAACCAGGACACCACCGCCCCGGACCTGCTGAAGCTGATGGACCACGCGGCAAGCATTGCCTGGGCCCGCTCAACGACCGGCCCTCTCGCACCCTGAACTCTTCACCTGACAGCCATGCACGGCGCGGATTTCGGCTGGTGAAACAGCGCGGCCCACTCCGTTCCGATCATTGGAATAGGAACCGCCCGCGTAACTCGGGGGCTTGCCCCCGAGCTCGCCCAAGCAGTCAACTACCGACGTCGGCGCGCCGTGTAAGCACGGGGGAGCGCCGCTCAGGCACCGAGGGCCCTCCCACGCCCGTTGACGTGCGCGGTCGAGCAGCACGCCGTTGCTGCACTCGATTCCGGATGCCGCCGCCGGCCCCCCGGCGGCGGCACTCGAAGCCGCTTCGCTCCAGGGAGAGTTCATGAGCCGCGCAGCCACTGTCTTGCCGGTCCCCGCCGCCGTCCCCGAGTTCCTCGGCCACCGCATCGAGGGCCTCCGCCACACCCTCCGCGCCGGCCGCCGTGAAGAGGCCCTGGCGGCCGCCCGGACCATCAGCGACGAGCTCGCCGAGAGCCACGGCCCCCTGCACAACTACACGCTCCACGCCCTCGAGCTCGTCGCCTTCTGCGCTCAGATCGCCGGATATCCGGCCATGGCCACCGACGTCTCGGTGTACACCGCAGCGGCCTGGCAGCGCCTTCTGGATGCCACACACCACCAAATCCGGCGGCAGGCCCGCAACGGTGCGGCCTCCTGGCTCACCGTCACCGACGCGCACGACGCCGTCCGGACCGGAACGGCCCTGCTGACGCTGCTGCAGTCGGTTTACGGCAAGAACCACCCCTCCACCCCGTTCGTAAACCGTCGGCTTAACGCCATTACCGGCGGCGACCAGGAGGCTGCCCGGAATGCTCTGCGGGCCACGGGGCCGGCCTTGCTGATCAAGCCGTGAAGTCCTTGGCCACAGCTTTTCCAAATCGCGCGCGCCAGAGGCATATACCGGAAGTGCTGCTACCGGAAAAACGGGGCCTGGCTGCCTCTGATCTTTCTGGCCAGAATCAGGCTCGGACTGATCACGTTGTGGGAGACGCGGCGTCCGTGACCGCGAGGGGGAAATCGCGTTGCGACATCTAGGAACTGGACTCGTGCCATCCGGGTCCGCGTCACTGCTACGGCCGGCCGACCTCTGGTCGGGAACCGGGTTGCTGACCGAGTCGACTATCCAGGCTTCGGTGCGAAGCGGCTCTGTTCACACGCTGGCACCTCGTCATCCGTGGCTCAACCGCGGCGCGAAGACCCCGCTGCGACTGGGAGCCAGGCGCTGGCCCCCAGCCGTGGCCGTAGGCTCGCCGGGTCCTGGCCTGGCGTGCATCTCCAGAGCCGACGAAGCGCGGTAGAGGACTCACCTCGCCGCGTTTTGTCCGCCCTGCGCGTCAGCGCCCGTACCCGACTCCTGAAGGGCATCTGCCGATGGCTTCGACGACCCACCACCGCACCCACGTCCTGCGACTCGCAGGTGCCGTCCTCACGTGCACCGTCGCCGTCGGCACTCTGGCCGGCTGCGGCTCCGACACACCCAAGAAGAAGACGGCCTCCTCGCCCTCGGCCACTGCCTCCTCGACGCCGTCCAACGATGCGGACCAGGCAGCGAAGGACAAGGTCCTCGCCGCGTACACGAACATGCGCGAGATCCAGATCAAGATGGCCGCGGACGGAGATCTGCACACCGAGGAACTGGCCAAGTACGCCAAAGGCGATGCCGCCACCGACCTCAAGAAGTCGGTCCTGCGCAACGAGTCGATGGGCATCAAGTTCACCGGCCGTCCGCAGATGAAGCCTCAGGTCACCGCCGTGAACACCAAGGGCAAGACCGCAACGGTCACCGACTGCTTCGACGCGACCAGATGGAAGCCCGTCTACAAGGACTCCGGCAAGGAGCTCAAGCTCGCCGAGCAGCGCCTGAAGTACCCCGTCACGTCCCAAGCCACGCTGGAGGGCGACACATGGTTCGTCACGAGGATCACGGCCGATCGCACACAGGGCTGCTGATCCGTTCTGCCCGCACAGTGGGCGTCCTTGCGGTACTGGCCGCCCTGACGCCGGCCGGCCTCGCGTACGCGGGCAACGGCGCCGGCCATTGCTCCGACGTGGACGTGTGCGTCGACGTCGGAACGCCCGGCAAGCCCGGTGGAGGCGGCGGCACCGGCGGAGGAAGCGGCGGGGGCGACGGAGGCGGGAGCGGCAACGGAATGTGCAAGCTCGTCGACGACACCGAGATCCCCTGCGCGCCCGGGTACAACCCGGCCGACCGCTGCTTCTACGAGCTCATGGATCCCCAGCCGCCGTCCGGCCCGGGCCACACCGACATGAACGGGGCAGACACCACGGGTCCCGGCGCCTTCTACATGAGGGACTGCATCGTCAACGACGTCGGCGGCATCGTCTGGCTGACGGAGCCGCCCGCCGGTCTCCTCCCCGACCCCGAAGTGCTGGCGCGTCAGGCCCGGGACAAGATGACTCTGCTGGGTGCGAACATCGGCAGCTCGCCCGGTCCGGACGCCCCTGGTCTCGTCGGCATGCCCGTCTGGCTGTGGAACAACAAGAGCGACACCACCTGGGGTCCCAACAGTGCGACGGCCGCCGTCCCGGGACTGTCGGTGACAGCCACGGCCCGCGTCACCAAGATCACCTACTCCATGGGAGACGGCGGCTCGGTCACGTGCACGACCGCGGGCACGAAGTACTCCAAGGCCTACGGCGACAAGTCCTCACCGGACTGCGGCTACCGCTACACCAAGGTCTCCGCCAGCCAGCCGGGCGGGAAGTTCACCGTCACCGCGACCAGCTCCTGGGAAGTCACCTGGCAGGCGTCGAACGGTGCCAGCGGAACGCTGCCCGACGAGATCCGTACGTCCAACACCACAGCGCGCGTCGGCGAGCTGCAGGTTGTCAACTAGCGTAAGGAAGACCATCACCATGCCGCGAACCAAGCAGCCGACGGCACCCTCCGAGCCGGGCTCCGCGCCCGTGCTGCTGCCGATCACCAACGACGCCCCACGCCGGCGCCGACGCCCGGTGGTCGTCGGCGCCGGCCTGGCGCTCGCCGCCGTGGGCGCACTGGTGTCGGTGTGGCTGGTCGACGAAGCCGGTGACAAGGTCTCGGTCGTTGCCACCCGGCACCCCATTGCGGCGGGCGAGAGCATCAAGGCGTCGGACCTGGTGGCCACCGAGATATCCCACGGCACCGAGCTGCGCTCGCTGCCCGCTTCCCACGCCTCCGACATCATCGGCAAGCAGGCCGTATCCGACCTGCCGGCCGGCGTGCTGGTCACCGAGGACTCGGTGAGCGACGGATCCAGCGTGACCAAGGGCAAGTCGGTGGTGGGCATTCTCGCCAAGCCCGGCCAGTTGCCCATCCAGAAGCTGCGCACCGGTGATGCGGTCACCATCGTCCACACCCCGCAGGACGGCAGCGCCTCAGCCTCCTCCAGCGAGGCCGGTTCCACCCCGGACAGTCTTCCTGCCGTCGTGTCCCGCGTCGGCGCGCCCGACGCCAACGGCACCGTGGTCGTCGACGTTGCCGCGCCCGAGGTGAACAGCACGTCGCTCGCCGCCTGGGCAGCGAGCGGTGACGTGGCCATCGTCCTGAATGCGACGAGCTGATGGCGGTCATCGCGCTGGTATCGGGAAAGTCCAGCGGCGTCACCTGCTCGGCGCTCGCGCTCGCCCTGTCGTCGCCGAAGCCTTCCCTGCTGGTCGAGGCCGACCCTGCCGGCGGCACGATCCGGGCCGGCTACCTGGGCGGAGAAGGCAGCGCAGCCACCGGGCTGCACCGCCTGGCGGCCGCGGACCGACAGGGCACCCTCGCACGGGAGTTCTCTCATCATTTCGTCAGCCTGGACCGCGACAACACCGGCCAGCGGATGCTCCTGCCCGGACTGACCGACCCCACGCAGGCCGCGTCACTCAACCGCACCTGGGCCCCCATCTCCCGGCTGCTCGGCGTGATGGACCAGACCGGCCACGACGTGATCATCGATGCGGGCCGCATCCTCACCGAGTCCGAGACCCGGCTGTCCACCACCCGCTACCCGACGCCGCTGCTGCACCGCGCCGACGCCGTCCTCATGGTGGTCCGCACCACCCAGGCGTCGATCGCGGCTGCCGCGCCCGCCATCCGGGTCGTGAGGGAGGAACTGGCCCACCACGGCACGGGCTCCGACGCGCTCGGGCTGCTGCTGATCGAAGAGGGTTCCTTCAACTCCAGCCAGGTGCAGCAGCACCTGAGGGCGCCGGTCGTCGGCATGCTCGCGTGGGATCCCGACACCGCCGACGTCTTCACGCACGGGGCCTACAAGAAGATGCCGCGCACCCTTCTGCGGTCCGCGCGCACGGCCCACCAAACGATCAATGAGCTGGTGACCAGGCGGCGCGTGCAGCTGCGGCCGGCAGGAATGCAGGTGGTCACCGGGAGGGCATCATGACCGACACCAGGCCGGAGACCCCGACCCCCGACTACACCGCCCTCTTCGCCCAGGCGCTCCAGGAGAGTCCCACGCAGGACGCGCCGGTTCTTCGACCCTTCCCTGCGCAGGTGTCTCCGGCCGGCATCCCTCAGGGCCTCGTCCGGGTCCCCGACACCGCGGCGCCGACCGCGCTTCCGGTCGGTCACGAGGTTCTCGCCGAGCTGCGTTCACAGGCCAGCATGAAGATCGGCGAGGCCGCCGGTGCCGACGCCTCCATGACCGAGCAGGACCGCCGGCAGCGCGGACAGTCGATCATCAGGCAGGTCGTCTCGGAATGGGCGACGAAGTACGCGGCCAGCGGCTCGGACCTTACGCCCCAGCAGGAGCGTGCCGTACGCGAGGCGGTCTTCGACGAGCTGTTCCGCGCCGGCCGTCTCCAGCCTCTCCTGGACGACCCGAACGTCGAGAACATCATCATCTACGGCGACAAGGTGCGCGTCGACTACGCCGACCGTCCGACACGCACCTGGGACCCGATCGCGAAGACCGACCGCGACCTGATCAACCTCATCAACCACCTGGCGCGCATGCAGGGGCAGGGCGAGCGGGCGCTGACGCCGGCCACGCCGAACCTGAACCTCCGGCTGGCCGACGGATCGCGCCTGGCGGCCTCGGCATACGTCACGCCGCGGCCGAGCATCGTCATCCGGCGCCACCGCACCCGCGGCCAGGGCCTGAACGACCTGGTGCGCTGGGGCACGATCGACGCCTCGCTCGCGCACTTCCTGACCGCCGCGGTCAAGGGCCGCAAGAACATCATCGTGGTCGGCTCCCAGGGCGTGGGCAAAACGTCCCTGCTGCGGGCCATGGCCCGGGAGATCCCGAGCACCGAGCGCGTGGGCACGTTGGAGTCGGAGTACGAGCTCCATCTCCACGAGGACCCCGAGGGCCCGGAGGTCGTCGCCTACGAAGGACGCGAGTCCAACGGTGAGCGCGGCGCGGACGGCAAGCTCCAGGGCGAGCTGACCCTGTCCGACCTCTTCCCGCAGCTCCTGCGTATGTCGCTGCGGCGCGTGATTGTTGGCGAGGTCCGCTCCAAAGAGGTCGTGCCGATGCTGCACGCGATGAACGAGGGCGAGGGCGGGTCGATGGCCACCCTGCACGCCCGCAGCCCCCAGCTGTCGATCGAGCGCTTGGCCACCCTGTGCCTGGAGGCGGGGATCGGCATGACCGAGGCCCTGGCCTACCGGCTCATCGCCCAGGCCGTCGACTTCGTCGTCTTCGTACGGCTGGTCGACGAGACTGAGTTCGTCGGCCACGACGGCAGGCCGGGGCGCAAGCACCGGTTCGTCAGCCACGTCATGGAGATCACCGGCATCGGCGAGGGCGGTCGCCCCGCCCACCAGATGGTCTTCGCTCCCCGCGAGCAGGACGGGCGCCGCGAGCCCAGGGCCGTGCCCCACGGGAACATCTCCCAGAGCTGCCTGGAAGACCTCGTCCGGGCCGGGCTGGACCGCACCGTCCTGCAGCGGCCGTGGGGCAGCTGGGGCGCGCCGCTGGAAACGGTGGTGCCGCTGTGACGCTCACCCTCGAATTCCTGCTCGCCGCGCTCGGCGGTCTCGCCGCCGTCGGCGGACTCGCCCTGGCGGTCGCCGGCGGCGTCGGCTGGGCACCCTCGACGACGGTGCGCCGCCGCAGCCGCCTGGAGCGCAAGATCCGGGCCGTCTTCGTCAAGGACGCCCGAACCCCCACCGCCTGGTGGGCCCGGGGCCAGACACGCCTGGTCGGCTCTGCGGTGGCGGGCCTTGGCGTGTGGCTGTTCACCGGCTGGCTGATGGGCGGCCTGGTCACCATCGCCGTCGTCATCGGCCTGCCCTGGCTGCTCAACACCTCCGGTTCCGGCAAGGCACAGATCGACAAGCTGGAGGCGATCGAGGAGTGGATGCGGCGCATGTCGGACATCCACACCGTCGGCGTCAGCCTGGAGGCCACCATCCAGCGCAGCCTGGAGACCGTCCCGGGCGCCATCCGCGAGGAGGTCCGCCTCCTCGTCTCGCGCCAGCAGGCCGGATGGGTGCCCCAGGACGCCTACCGTGCGTTCGCCGACGAGCTGAACGACGCGATGGTCGACGAGGTCGCCGCCCTGCTGATCCTGCACGTCGAGGACCGGGGCAGCGGGCTGAGCAAGGCTCTGCGTGAACTTGCCGAGGCTCTTCAGCATGAAGTGCTCTCACGGCGCGAGGTCGAGGCCGACCGGCAAAAGCCCCGCACCAACGACCGCTGGGTGACCATCTTCTGCCTGGCGATCTTCGGAGTCACCGCGTTCTCCGGCGCCTACGTCGAGCCCTACGACACCGTTGCCGGGCACCTCGTCCTGGCCTTCGTCGCCGTCGCCTTCGTTCTGGTCAAGATCTGGATGCGACGCATGGCGATCCTCGAACCCGCGCCCCGGTTCCTGTCGCCGGCCGACCGCTCCGGCGGCCAGATCGCCAAGGAGGCGCCGTGATCTTCTCCCCCTATGCCATCGTCGGCGGCGCCGTCACCGGACTCGGCCTGGTCATCGCCGCCCGCGGCATCCTGCCCGGCCGGCCGGACCTCGGCGACGTGCTGTCCCGCATGGATGCCACCCGGCTAGAGAACCTCGCCCGCAACCGCGACAGCCAGCCCAACTCCCTCATGGAGAAGGCCGGCGCCCTCCTGCTCCGGACGGCTGGGGAAGGCACCCTGCGCCTGCCCCGCCAGCAGTTGGAGCTCGTGGGCCGGTCTCCCGCCGCGCACCTGGGGCGCAAGGTCGCCCTCGCGCTGTACGGGCTGCTGCTGCCCGTGCTGGCGGTGGGGCTGGCCAACCTGGCCGGCTACCCCTTCCCCGTGGCGATCCCGGCGGTAGCGGGCCTCGGCCTCGCGATCGTCTTCTGGCTCCTGCCGGACCTGCAGCTCAAGCAGCAGGCAGTGGAAGCCAAGGACGACTTCCGGTACGCCGTCAAGGCGTACCTGCGCCTCGTCCAGCTCGAACGGGCCGCGGACGCCGCCCCCACTCATGCCCTGAAACGGGCCGCGGAAGTCGGCGAGGGCTGGGTCTTCGCGAAGATCCGGGACACCATCACCCGCGCCGAGCTCGATGGCATCAGCCCGTGGGAGGGCCTCAAGCGTCTCTCCCTCGAACTCGACGTGCCCGAACTCGGCGCGCCGGCCGACATCATCGCGATCGCCGGTGAGGAGGGTGCGGCCGTCGGCGACACTCTCGGCGCGCAGGCCAAGTCGCTCTCCGGCGCCCTGGTAACCAAAGCGAAGGCACAGGCCAACATGGCCTCCGAAAAGATGGTGATGCCCGTCGCGATGCTCGTCCTGATCATGACCGTGTACATCGGCTATCCCGCGATCGCGCGGATCATGGCCAGCTAACTCCCTGAAGAGACAAGGAAATCCACGATGGGCAACGACCCCAACTTCACCTTTCTGAAGACCTTCTTCAGCGCGCGGATCGAGCGGCTGCGCAACGTCCGTAACGACCGAGGCGCGATCTCGATCGAGACGATGATGATCGTCGCGGGCCTCGTCGTCGTCGCCGCGATCGCCGCCGCTGTGATCCTCACCAAGGTCAACGAGAAGGCCAACGAGATCAAGTGATCCGCCTTCGCCGGACTCTGCGCCGTTGGTCCAGCGCGCTCGCCGAGGGCGACGTGCGGGACCGCGGAGCCGTGTCCCTGGAAATGCTCATCGTCTTCCCTGTCGTGCTGCTGATCATCCTGCTGGTCGTCCACGTCGGCCTGTGGTGGCACGCACGCAATGTGGCGATGTCCGCCGCGCAGCTGGGAGTTGAGTCCGCCCGGGTACGAGGAGCGTCCGCAGGGACCGGCACGGCCGAGGCCCGGGAATTCCTCTCCAGGGCCGGCAGCAGCATCTCCGGCACGTCCGTCAGCGGGAGCAAGGGAGCCACGGTGACCATCCGCGTCACCGGCTACGTCGACACCATGATCCCCGGCCTGAAACTCAAGATCGACCAGCACGCCGACACGGCCGCCGAGCGCATCACGGAGGCACGGTGACCATCGCCGAAAGACTCCGCGACGACCGCGGCGCACTGTCGCTGGAAGCGGTCATCCTCTTCCCCGTCCTCATTCTGGTGCTGCTGCTGGTCATCGCGTTCGGCCGGATCGGATCCGCCGACAACGCCGTCGACACCGCGGCCCGCAACGCAGCGCGCGCAGCCTCGCTGGAACGCACCGGCGGTGCCGCCAGCTCCGCCGGCTCGGAAATAGCGCGCATCGTGCTCAGCCGGCAGGGACTGCAATGCACGTCTACCTCGATATCCGTCTCCACCGGCGGGTTCGCCGCGCCGATCAGTGAGCCCGCCACGACTACCGCCACCGTGACCTGCGTGGTGAACCTCTCGGATATCGGACTGCCCGGACTGCCCGGATCCAAGACTCTGACCAGCAGCTTTACCTCGTCAATCGACTCCTACCGCCAGCGCGGCTGACAGGACCACCGCATGCCACCCGCCCGCTTCGCCCTCACCCAACGGATCCGTCGTGCCCTGCGCAACGACCGGGGTGCGGTGAGCGTGTTCGCCCTCGTGACCATCGTGGCGCTCTTCGCCGTGGCCGCGCTCGTCTACGACGGCGCCGGCAGGCTGCGAGCGCTCACCCACGCCGAAGGCGTCGCCCACGAGGCAGCCCGGGCCGGCGGCCAGGCCGTCGACGCGGGCAAGGCGATCGCCGGCGACGGCATCACCGTCGACCGCAACGCGGCCGTCGCCGCGGCACGGACCTACCTCAGCCACGCGGGAGTCAGCGGCACGGTGAGCGTGAGCGAGGACGGCGGGTCCCTGGAGGTGACCGTGACCGAGTCGTACCGCGCCGTGTTCCTCAGCGGGGCCAGCGGGTCCGTCACCGGCCACGGCAGCGCCAACCTCGTCTACAAGGGGTGACGATCATGAGAAACCGCAGTGCCGCCGCCACCCTGGTCCGCGCGCTCTTCGCCCTGGTGACCCTGGTCGCGCTCCTGGCGGGCGTGCCCGCCGTCCTGCTCGGCATCGGGTTCCTGCCCGACCACGTCCCCGGCTTCGACGAGATCACCACCGCGCTCACCAGCCCCGACTCCGGCCAGCTGTTCCTGGGCGCCATCACCCTCATCGGCTGGTACGGCTGGCTGAGCTTCGTGGTCTCGGTCGCCCTGGAGACGGGCGCCGCGCTGCGCAACGTCCGGGCCCCCCGGATCCGCATGCTGGGCGGATCCCAGCAGCTCGCCGGCGCCCTCGTCGGCGGCATCCTCGTCCTGCTGCCGACCGGCACCGCGATGGCTACCCCCGCCAGCGCAACCTCCGCCACCGTGGCCACGGCCAGTGTGACCGCCGACGCCCACTCCGCGACGGCCACCGCAGCCAAAGCGGCGTCCTCTACTTCTACGGCCTGGGACGGCCCCGTCCACCACGTCCAGGAAGGCGACACCCTCTGGGACATCGCGGAGAAGCGCCTGGGTGCCGGCATCGAGTGGCACCGGATCATCGACGCCAACGAAGGCGTGCGCCAGGCGGACGGCTCCCTCGTCACCGCCGACACCACCGTCCTGCAACCCGGCTGGACCCTACGCCTGCCCGCCGACGCCTCCCCCGACCTGGCAGCCGACCAGGACGGAGCCAGGGCACAGACCGCCGACTTCACGGCCGCGGCCCAGACCCACACCGTGCGCGCGGGCGAGACACTGACCGGCATCGCCGAGGACGAGCTCGGCGACGCTGACGCCTACCCCCGGATCGTCGAGGCGAACAAGGGCGTCAAGCAGGACGACGGGCGCGCCCTCGACGACCCCGACGAGATCTATCCCGGCTGGAAGCTGCAGATCCCCACCGCCGCCGGCAGCGACCGGAGCGACTCGAAGCCGGACGAGGCGCAGCCGCCACAGGAACAGCCCACCGACCAGGACAAGGCCGAGGAGCGGCCCGGCGCCGAGCAGTCGAAGCCACCCGCCCAGGACGATGCGGGCCCAGGCGCTGACAAGGGGGAGAAGGGCGACCAGGCCCACGGCGGCCAGGGCGCGGACAAGGGCCAGCAGGACGGCGGGCAGCCGACCACCCGGCCCGACACCCCGAGCGAACCGCCGGCCGCGCAGAGCCCGGCGCCCGACCGCGAGCGGGAGCAGCACGGCACACCCACCCAGGCACCCGAGGCGCACGACACGGCGGAGGCCGACGACAGCGCCGACACGAGCGTGCGAACGATCGCCGCGGCGGGAAGCATCCTGGCCGCGGCCGTCCTCGCGGTCGTCGCGACCCGACGGGCGCACCAGCAACGCCGACGGCGCCCCAAGCGGCGCATCCCGATGCCCTCCGGTGCGACCGCCGACTTCGAGAAGCAGCTGCGCGTGGCGTCCGACATCACCGGTACCGCGCTCGCCGACCGTGCCCTGCGTACCCTGGCCGCGAACTGCCGCCAGAACAGCCGGCACCTGCCCGAGGTCGAGGCGATGCGCATCACCGCGCGCGGCATCGAGCTCTACCTGGCCGCCGTCACCCCGCCCGTCGCTCCGTTCACCGAGCATGAGGACAACCCGACGGTGTGGGTGTGCCCCGCCCGCGGCGCGGCCCTCCTCAACGAAGACGAGGCAGCCGACATCACGGTGCCCTACCCGGCCCTGGTCAGTCTCGGCGAGACCGAGGACGGCGACGCGGTGGTGGTCAACCTGGAGGCCATCGGTCTGCTGCGTCTGGCCGGCAGCCCGGCCGATGTCCGCGCGGTCATGCTCGCCCTCGCCGTCGAGCTCGCCTCCTCGCATCTGGCGCCCGACACCCAGGTCCTCCTCGCCGGCGCCGGAAGCGACCTGCACCACCTCTACCCGGACCAGATCGAGCACCACGCTGATCTCGGTCCGGCCACCAGCGACCTCCGGGCGCACGACGCCTTTCAGCGTCAGGCCCTGACCGACGGCGGCCGCGACCACCTGCGGGCCGCCCGGCTGGTCGAGGACGGCGGCGACACCTGGATCCCCCGCATCCTCATCGCCACCGCCCCGCCCACCGGCGCGGCGGCCGCCGAGCTCGAGGACCTCCTCTCCTCCCGGCCCCGTACCTCGGTCGCGGTCGTGACCGCCGCTGGCGGCGAACTCGACCTGCCCGGCGCCTGGACCCTGCCCGCCCAGCCCGGCACCCTCGTCGAACTGCCCGACCTGGACCTCGCGGTCAAGCTCCAGCACCTGGACGCCGACTCCTACGACCGGCTCGTCCAACTGATCGCCACCGTCAGCCGCACCGACGACGTCCCCCCGCCGGCGTGGACCGGTCACACCGGCCCGGCCGATACCAACGGTCCCCGCCCCGCCTTCACCGCCGGCGAGGACTTCGCGCTCGTTCCGGAGACCTCTGCCGTTCCCGAGGCGACCACGGTCGCCGCCCAGGGCAGCGGCCTGGCGACCGCTGTGCCGAGCTTCACCGGCTTCTCCGCCGCCGGGACGCCCGACGACGCCCTGACCGGCAGCGGCGACGACTGGCAAGGGGAGGACGGCAGCGCGCTCTCCCCCGCGGTCGCGGGCTCCCCCGCCCTCGACGAGCTGGCCGACGACACCGACAGCAACTCCGCTGGCGAGCCCACCGGCTGGGAGACGCCCGAGCCCGCTGAGGAAGAAGAGCCCGAGGAGGCGTCCGCGCTGGGTGCCGAGGTGTGGGACACCGCCGAGCCGAAGCAGGACTTCGAAAAGGTCCTCGACGAAGTGCTCGGCGAGCGCGAAGACGACTCGCCGCTTCAGATCGACGAAGAAGAGGCCGGGGCCGGTCTGTCCGCCGACGCGCTCGGCGACGGCCCGGACGAGGAGGAGACGCTGGAAGGGGACTCGGCCATGTCCGGTGACCAGGACGGGGACGAGTCCGGCCTGACCGCGGCCGCGCTCGGCGAGACCACGGCATCCGCGACAGCGGCCGAGGCGTGGATCATCCCCCGTCCCAGCGCCGCGACCTCCACCGTGCTGGCTGCGCTGGCCACCCCGCCGGCCGAGCCCGAAGACCCCCAGGTCCAGGTCCTCGGCCCGGTGACACTGGCCGGCGCGCAGGGCCGGGTGGGCAGCAACCGGCGCAACCACCTTCTGGAGATCGCCGCCTGGCTCGTGCTGCACCCCGGCCTGGGCCGCCAGGACCTCGACAACGCGATCTGGCCCGGGCTGCGCAAGACCTCCAGCACCCGCAACACCGCGATGTCGCGGCTGCGTTCCTGGCTCGGCCCCAACCCTCACGTCCCCGCCGACGACCCCCGCAGCGCCTATCTTCCCGCGGTCACCGACGGCATCTACCGGCTCGGCCCCGCCGTCACCTCCGACTGGGACCGCTTCAAGGAGCTGTACCAGCAGGGCATGCACCACGACGGGCAGGACGCAGACGTCGCCCTCGCCCACGCCCTGGCTCTCGTGCGCGGCCGGCCCTTCGCGGACATCGACCCCTCCAAGTACGCCTGGGCGGAGGCCGACATCCAGGAGATGATCAGCGCGATCGTCGACGTCGCCCACGAGCTCGCCGAACGCCGCCGCCAGGTCCGCGACTACCGGGCGGCAGCCCAAGCTGTCACCAAGGGCATGCTCGTGGACTCCCAGAGCGAGTTGCTCTACCGGGACCTCTTCACGATCTGCCACGAGATGGGCGACCGCGAAGGCCTGGAGCGCGCCGCCGCCCAACTGGCCCGGATCAACGCCGAGGAGGGCGTTGACTCCTCGCCCGAGACCCGTGGCCTGCTGCGCACGCTCCTCAAGGGCGAGAGGAACAAGCCCACTTTGGGGTCTGCGGCCTCATGACCACGACCCGCTCGAAATTCACCGACCTCCGGTGTCACACCGCACCGCTCGATCACACCTGTAGAGAGCGAGGGGCCTCTTCGGCCGACCATCCGACGAAGGAGACCGCGCACATGAGCCGCCGTCGGCAGCATGCCGCCGTCCCGCCCGCCGGGCCCGCCATCCCCGCGGCACGCTCCAGGGAAGGAGGCCGCCGATGACCACCTTCCAGTGGGCGCTGTCCGCGGGTCTTGCCGTGGCCGGGATCGGGACCGCGACAGCCGTCGCCCTGCTGCTGGGCAGCCGCCGCAGGGCCGCGGAGCAAAAGGCCACCACCGAGGAGCGCGCCGCGCTCGCCCTCCAGCGCCGCAACGCCTGGCAGCGTCGCCTCGCCGTGATAGCGCTCGGTATCGGCTGTCTGATGATGTTCGTGCTCGCCGGTATCGCTGCCTGGCTCTCCTTCGGGGCGCAGCGCGAGTACGCCCACGCGCACAACGGTGGCGACTGGGACGCGGCAACTGGCTTCGCGCTGCTCCTGGACGCCGGCGCCCTGAGCCTCTCCCTCATCCGCTTTTTCGAGGCCCTGACGCTGCGGTCCTCAGTGATCACGCGGATCCTTCTGCTCGCGTTCGTGTCGGCCTCGGCGGCGATGAACCTGCTCCACGCCCCCGGGTCGGGAGCTGGCAGTGCGTTTCTCGCGGTGGTCCCGCCGCTGGTGTACGCGATCCTGCTCGAGATGCTGCTGTACAAGATCGAGCAGGTCATCATGGGCCGGCAGAAGCGCCGCAAGGCCGACAGCGAGCGAGCCTACAGCCTGCTGCTGTGGCTGCCCTGGCCGATCGGCGCGCCGGTCAAGATGTGGAAGGCGTGGCGGACCAAGCTCCTGGCGACCGTCGACAACGTCCGCGTGATCGGCTCCCAGCGCCCCCGACCGGTCGCCGCCGCGGCCGAGGTGACCGTGGAGCGCGCCGACTCGGCCGCCATCGTGGACACCGCCGCGGTCGGCGCGGTGCCGGTCAACGCGCTGGCCAGCGCCCCGAAGACCGCCGTCGGGAAGGCCGAAGAGGCTCCGGTGGCCACAGTGGCCCCACCCGCTGCCTCGACGTCCGCGCCGGCCATCACGCCGCAGGAAGAGGAGGCGGCCACGCAGGAGGCCCCGGTGCCGGCCGTTGCGGTCGAGCCGCGCCCTGCGGCCGTTCCCGAACCGGAAGCAGAGCAGGACCCCGAACCTGAGGAAGAACCTGCCGCGCCCACCACGACGGCCTCGCCCACCGGTCAGCCCGACGAGGAGCCCGTACCGGGCGGCGGCGCCTCCGGTGACGAGGATGCAGAAGAGGAGGAGCCCGAGGGCGAGGAGCCCGACCCCGAGCACGACACTCCGCCGCACGACGAGGAAGACGAAGAAACTCGGGAGCGGCTGAGCATCGACATCGACCTTTCAGTGCTGCCAAAGAACCTCACCCAGCGGCAGCGGGCCAAGCGGATCTACGTCGCCCACCAAGCCGCCGGCGTGGCCCTGTCGCAGGCCGACCTGGGCAAGTGGGCCGGGTACAAGAACCCCAACTCCGGAGGCAACGAATACCGCCGACTGGAGAAGGAGCACGGCCCCATCGTCGTCCGCGAGGGCGCCACCCACGTCGACCTAAACTGGTCCCACCAACCGGTAGCCGCCTGAACGTCCAGCTCCCCCAACTCCCCGGCCGGCACGACCCCGAGCCGGGGAGAATGCCGTGGCGGACCATGCGGGTAGCCTCAGGGCGACACCACACCAGGTACAGAAGGGGGGCGGCCGGTGAGCAGCCGCTGGCATCGGGCGATCGCCGAGTTGAGCGCCCAGGGCGACGCGGCCCGGGCCGCCGCCGAGCGCGTGCAGGATGTTCCCAGCGGGCAGCGCACGACCGCCGCGGCGATCTCCAACGTTGCCCAGACCGACTATCTGCGCAGCGCGAGCACACTGCTGCGCGCGCACCTCACCGACCGGCGCCCGCCCCGACGGCTGCCGGTCGCCCGCGTCTGGCCGTGCCTGCGCGATGTGTGGAAGGACCAGGTGTTGGACCGGCGAGGCGGGGTGTGGCGGGCCATCCCCGGAACCGCCGCCCTCGCACGGATGCGCAGCGCCCCGTCCGACCCTCTCCTGGCCGCCGTCATCGACCAGGCCGAGGCGCTGCAGGCCAGCCTCCGCGGCGAGCGGCAGGTGGACCGGCTGTACGAGTCGTACATCCCTGACCGGACGGGCAGCCCGGACGCGAGCCTGCTCGTCGGTGGGCGGACAGCGCCCACACTGCCCGGGTTTCCCAACCCGGGGCATCCCCTCAACCGTGCCTTTCCCCGCGGCGGGGCCACGGGTACGCGGATCCAGCCCGGCCGGGAGGCCGAGTTCAACCAGCTGAGCAGCGACCGGTCAGCCGTGCACGCCAGGGCCCTCGCCTTCGGCGACGCGGTTCTCGCTCTCCTCGTCGCGCACCGGGCGGACGGCGTAGCGCCGGAGTCGGGACGACTGCGCGGTGCCGGCCGCTGGGTGGGGCGCGAGCAGCATCTGGTGCCGGACCGGGCGAAGTGGCCGGCCAAGCTCAACGGCTACCAGGGCGCGACACTGGCCGGGCTCGGCTGGCTGGTGCTCGCGTGCACCGGACTCCCGCTCACCTTCGGGCAGCGCGCCGACCTGCTGTCCCACTACACGCTGCTGTTCCTGGCGGCCGGCTTCATCGCCTGCACCGGGACAGCCCTGATCTACCGGCACGGACCGAAGCTGGTCACCCAGCCGGGGCCTCAGGCCCTGTTTCCCGGGATCGTCGCGGCGGTGATCGCCTTCACGGTGTGGCAGGGCCAAGGTCCCGTCGCCGATTACTACTTCGCCGGCCCGTACGACCGCTACGACCGGCAGTACGCGAACGGATGCCTCGCCGCCAGCCCCTACCGGCACGATGCCGTCCAGACCATGGTCGAGGACGGCGTGCTGATCGTCACGCCGGTGACCGGCGGGACGACGCTGCGTCTGGGGCCAGCCGAGGACGGCAGCACGCATCCGCTGCGCCCCCTCGACCAGATGACCCGGGCGGTGCTCGACGAGTACGGATGCTGACCCGGCCCGTAGGGTCCGGGATCAGGACGGGGTGAGCCTCTTGAAGGCGGAGGCGACGCCGGCGGCGCCGGGACCGTATCGGGCGCGTGCCCGGTCGAGGGCGGCTTCCAGCCGGTGGAGCTTTTCGTCGCGGCCGTCGAGGGTGAGCTGGTGGGTGGCGTGGGCGGCCGGGCGGAGCCGTTCGGCTCGCAGGGCGATCCCTCGGACGCGGGCACGCTGGAGACCGAGATCAGCCACGAGCTGGCGGGCGGTTCCTGCCAGGGCGGGGGTATGCGCGGTGGCCTCGGCGAGCGTGCGCGTGCGCACGGTGTGGGTGTGGTCGGCGTACATCACGGTGAGCGTGAGGGCCTGTGCGATCTCGGAGGCCTTGCGCAGGCGCTCGCCGAGGTCCTCGGCCAGGGCCAGGGCGGTGCGCTGGTGCTGGTCGGTGTCGAGTTCGTCCAGGTCGAAGCGGTGGCTCGTGCTCAGGGAGCGAGGGACGGCGGCGGGGACGACGGGGCGTTCGTCGATGCCGCGGGCGAAGTCCTGGATCTGGCGGGCGGCGGTTCCGAGGATCCGTTGCAGGGTTGCGGGCGTGGTGTCGGCGATGCCTCCGGCAGTGGTGATGCCGTAGCGGGCGAGCGTCCTGGCCGTCTTGGGCCCAACTCCAGGAAGCGCGGGGGCCGGCTGGGGGCGGAGGAACGCGGCGATCTCGTAGGGGGTGGCGCCGACGATGGTTGCGGCGCCGGGCGGCGTGAGGGCAGCGGCCATGGCGGCGATCGACCGGGTGGGCCCGGCGCCTGCCGAGCTCTGCACGCCGTGGAGTGCGAGAAGGCGCAGGCGGATCACCGCGACCAGACCTTCGACGTCGCGGTCCCAGAATCGCAAGGAGCCGGTGACGTCCATGTAGGCGGACCAGTCGGCGGGCTGGGGTTCGATGGTTGGGCTGATGCCGCCCAGCACGTCCAGCATCTGTGGGAACAGCTCTTCGCTGCGCTGCTGGGCATGGAAGTGGATCCGGACGATGGCGCGGGGGCGGTAAGCCGGCGGTGTGCTCAACCTGCGCTCCCTTGGCTGCGGTGGCTCAGGCGGGTGAGGTCGGCGGAACGGGTGCCGGCGGGCTGGAGGTCCGCGTAGGGGTGGAGCCGCGCGCCAGCGGTTCCGTCGGGGATCGTGCGTGCTGGTGTCGGCTGGGCGGGTGTGGGTGCGGGGGGCTGGCCGAGGATGTCGAGGACGGCCTGCGGCCCGTGGGTGGCGCGGGTGGTGGCGAGGGAGTTGAGGTCCCAGGCCATCTCGCCGACCACGGTGCGGCGTGGACCGCGGGCTTCGACGGTGCCGCGGACGAGGAGCAGTCCGTTGTGGAAGATGGTGTGGGCGCACTGCTCGTGGGAGTCCTCGAAGAAGGCGAGATCGACCAGGCCGGAGCCGTCTTCGAGGGTGACGAAGATGATCCTTTTCCCGGACGCGATGGGTGGGGTCTGGGTGGAGGCCCGTACGCCGGCGACGAGGACTTTCTGTCCCGGGTGCATGGCTTTGAGGTGGGCGGCGTCGGTGGCGCCGATCTCACGCAGGAGGCGGTGGTGGTCCTCCATGAGGTGGCGCGAGACGTCGATCTTGAGTACGCCGAGCTCGGCCTCCAGTTTCTCGCGGGCGGTCATCTCTCTCAGCCCGGCCAGGCCGGCGGTCATCAGGGTGGTGTCAAGCGGGAGTTGGCCGGTGCCGGGGCGGGTGCGGGTCTGGCGGTGCAGCTCGGTCGCCTGCAGCAGCAGGTCCCGCCGGGACGCCTTTCCCTTGAACTGGTCGAGTGCGCCGATCCTGATCAGGCGTTCGACGGTCGGCAGCTTCGGCCGGGCGCGGGCCCAGAAGTCCTGGAGCGAGGTGTAGGGCTGTGCTGCGGCGATCCTGACGACCTCGTCCTCGCTGATGCCGTGTACCGAGGACAGGGAGATCCGCACGCCCCAGCTGTCCGGCGTCTCCTCGACCGTGTACGCGGGCTTGGAGTGGTTGATGTCGACGGGGAGGACGGGGACGTCGTGGCGGCGGGCGTCGGCGACGATGACGCGCAGCGGCCACATGCCGGGGTCGTGCTCCAGCAAGCCGGCGTAGAGGGCGGCGGGGTGGTGAGCTTTGAGCCACGCGGACTGTAGGGCGGGGACCGCGAACGCGACGGCGTGGGCGCGGCAGAATCCGTATGCTCCGAACGACGAGACGATCTCCCAGACTTCGTCGAGAACGCTGTGCGTGTAGCCGCGGGCGCCGGCGAGTTTCCGGAACCACGACTCGATCTTCGGCAGGCGCTCTTCGTCTCCGAGGGCGCGGCGGGCGATTTCGGCGAGGGCTCTGTCGCAGCCGGTCATGACGGCGAAGATGTCGATGATCTGTTCATGCCAGATCGTCACTCCGTAGGTATCGGCGAGGACCGGTACAAGGTCGGGGTGGGGGTAGGTGGGTGCTGCGCCGTGTCGTGCGGCGATGTAGAGGGCGGGCATGCCGCCGGCGACCGGGCCCGGACGGAAGAGGGAAATGTCGGCGATGACGTCCTGGGGGCCGCGGGGCTGCAGGCGGCCGACCAGGTCCTGCTGGCCGGGCGACTCGAGCTGGAACATGCCCACGGTGTCGCTGGCTTGGATGAGCGCGAAGGCGAACCGGTCGTCGAGGGGGACGTGGTCGGGGTTGTCGAGGTCGATCTGCCGGCCGGTCGTGCGGCGGATCTCCTTCACCGCGTAGGCCATCGCGGACTGCATCCGCACGCCCAGGACGTCGAGCTTGAGCAGGCCGAGGTCCTCGACGTCTTCCTTGTCGGCCTGGACCATCGGGTACTCGCCACCAGGCGTTGGCTGCACGGGCAGGCGGTTCAGCAGTGTGGAGTTGGAGAGGATGACGCCGCAGGGGTGCATGGCGATCCCGCACGGCAACTTATCCAGGCCCTCGGCGAGCTCCCACAGCGGGCCGAAGTTCTCGGCTTCCGCGGCCAGGCCGCGCAGTTCCGGGAGTTCTGCGAGTGCTCCGCGGATGTCGGCGGCGCGGATATGGGGGAAGGACTTCGCGATCCGGTCGACGGTGGCCGGCGGCAGGCCGAGTGCGAGGCCGGTATCACGCAAAGCGTGGCGGGCGCGGTAGGTCTCGGGCATGCCGGTGACTGCGACGCGTTCTGTGCCGAAGCGGGCGATGATCCGGTCGTAGACCTCCAGTCGGCGCGCGGATTCGACGTCGATGTCGATGTCCGGGAGCGAGGCTCGCCGCTCACTCAGGAAGCGCTCAAAAAGGAGAGAATGTGACAAGGGATTTGCGGTCGCCACAAAAAGCGAGTGGTTGACCATCGAGCCAGCACCGGAGCCGCGCGCGGCGACCCGGATGCCCATCGCGCGGACGTCGGCGACGACCTGAGCGACGGCGAGGAAGTAGGCCTCGTAGCCGAGCCGTCCGATGATGCCGAGCTCGTAGTGCAGCTGGTTCATTGCGCGCCGGTCGAGGTCGAGGCCGCGAGCGACCATCCCGGCCTCGCACCGCTGCCGCAGCAGTCGCATCGCGCCGCCCGGCACCGACTCCGCACCCACCACTTCCGGCTCGGGAAAATGCGGGGTGCCCAGCCCGAGGTCCCGTACGGGGTCCAGGGTGCAGGCGTCGGCGACGGTACGCGTGTCGGCGAGGAGGCGCTCCGCCCGCCGGCCGTCGGCACCGGCGGCCGCCGCGACCCGCTGTGCGATCGCCGTCATGTCGCCGGCGGGCTTGAGCCAGCGCTCGCCGCAGTCCAGCCGTCGCCGGTCCACCGGGCGTAGCAGCCGCGCGGCGTCCAGCACGTCCGCGATCCGGTGCTGCCCCGGGTCGGCGTAGCGGACGGCGTTGGTCAGGACGGCCGGGATGGCGAGGCGGTCGGCAAGCATGAGCGTGTGCGCGGCAAGGCGTACGGAGCCGGGCCCTGTCCCAGACAGACCCCAGCACACAACCTCCAGCCGCAGACCTTCGCCCGCGGCCTGCCGCCACGGCTCCAAGAGCTGTTCGGCGATGTCCGCGCGCCCTGACGAGAGGGCGCGCAGCGGTTCGGAGGCAGGGCCGAGCATCACCACCAGGCCGCTGCCCGCGTACTGGCGCAGCTGATCCCACGACGACGCCGGCGCAGCAGCGGCGGCGAACGCGGCAGCGTGAGTGGCGGACACCAGTCGGCACAGCCGTGCCCACCCGTCCGGACCCTGGGCCAGGAAGGTCGCCCGGAACGGTGCTTCGGCCACGTGTGCACCACCCCGCACCGGAGTGCGGCGGCGGGCGGCCGGAGCGGCGGGAGTGCAGGCGGCGACTCCGAGGTCCACACCGAGCAGCGGGCGGATCCCCTCAGCGGCAGCGGCCTTCGCGAAACGGACGGTCCCGGTGACCATGTCCCGGTCGGTCAGCGCCAGCGTCCCGATGCCGCGCTCGGCGGCCCGGGCGGCGAGATCGCTTGGATGTGAGGCGCCGTAGCGGGCTGAAAACCCGCTCGCCACATGCAGGTGAGGAAGACCTTCACGCATGCCACCCTCCGCTCAAATACCCCCAAACATGAACTAACCGACTCGCGTCGCTTCGACTCTATCGAACTCTAATTCGAACACGCGAGTTTCGGACACTGCAGACAAGCCATCCGGGTTGGTGGAGTCGGTGGGCGTGCCGGTGACACACGGGCCGCAGGCAGGCGGACGGGGCCCGCGGGGCGTAGGACTGGAGGGTGAACCTGACTCCGCCTGTCCCCCCGATGCTCGCCCGCCCGGTCACCGCGCTGCCGCAGTCGGAGGCCGGCCATGCGGTGTTCGAGCAGAAGGCCGACGGGTTCCGTGCTCTGGTGTTCGCTAGCTCGGAGCCGTTCCTCCAGTCCAGGCAAGGTTCTGATCTGGGCCCCGCGTTTCCGGAACTCGTCGAGGCTGCGGCCGTGCTCGGCGTCGAAGCGGTCCTTGATGCCGAGCTGGTTGTGTGGGGAGCGGACGGGCTCGACTTCTCTGCGCTGCAGGAACGGGCCCGGCGCCGTGGTGCCACGGCCCGGCGGGCGGCGTTGGAGCGGCCGGCTCACCTGATCGTCTTCGACGTACTCGAACTGGCCGGTGTTGTTCACCTGGACGAGCCTTTGCGGCAGCGCCGGGCCGTGTTGGAGGATCTGTTCGCCGGGCGCCGGCTGACGGCGCCGTGGGCGCTGTGCCCGCAGACCTCCGACCGGGAGACCGCCCTTGGCTGGCTGGACCCGTTCTGGGGGGCCGCCGGGATCGAGGGGCTGGTGATCAAGGATCCGCGTTCGCGGTACCGGCCCGGGGAGCGCGGGTGGATGAAGCTCCGGACCCGCATCACGGTGGAAGGGATCATCGGCGCGGTCACCGGGGCCGTGGCCGCGCCCCGAAGTCTCCTGCTCGGCCGACTCGACGCGGCAGGTACGCTCCGCCTGGTCGCCCGCTCCACGCCGCTACCCCGCAAGGCGGCCGTCGAGCTGGGCGCCGCCCTGCGGCCGGCGGGAGCGGAGCATCCCTGGTGGGGCCGGACCTTCTCAGCCGGGTGGGGAGTGAAGGAACCGTTGGCCTTCCACCCCGTGGCGCCCGACCTCGTCGCCGAGGTCGAGGCCGACACCGCTCTCGATCTGGGCCAGCACCGTCACTCGGTGCGCTACGTGCGGATCCGGGACGACATGATCCCCGGCGACGTCCGGGCGTGACACCCTCCCCCGGCTGACCGTGACGCCGCGGAACCCATTGCGCGCAAGTATCCGCAAACCCCTGGCTCCGCCGGTCCCCGGCGGGCCAGACTCGCGGCATGTCCGTACGCGTCTTCCGCCACGTCCACCAGGAGCACAGCCACCGGTCCCTCGCCGACACCGTCGAGCCGCCGGCGGTCGAGGCCGCCCGGTGGGACGCCATGCTTCAAGCGGTCGCCATCGCTCGGGGGCTGCCCGCGGACAGAGGGCAGGAGCTGTACGACGCGTGGGTCGCAGCCGAGCGGCCGGCCGCATGCCCGTGCACGCTGTGCAGTACCGTCCGCCAGGCCTTGGAGACCGAGCGGGCCCGCGAAGCCGCAGGTGCCTACCGGGGAGAGAACGGATTCTGGATCTTCCCCAACGGGCTGCCCGACGGAGAGAAGCCGACGGGGTCCTACCAGGTCTGTGTGAACGCCGACGAGCCGCACCCGGCCTCTCCGGGCGACACGGGGAGCGACGCGCAGCCTCACACCCCGGTCGACGGATGAGAGTCAGGTCACAGTCGTAGCGTCCGATCCTGGACACTGCCCCTGCCTCCCACTGGTCATGATCAGAGCCTCACCCGCGATCAGGAGGGGTACCGCTGTGCCGGTCCTGCGCCAGATCACCACGTGCACCGAGCCGTCGACCGTCCGCTGGCTTCTTTGACGGAAGATGCGGCTGCGAGCGGAGCAAGGCAACCGAGGAGGGGGTACGGCTGTACCGGTCCTCGCCAGATCACCGCGTGCACCGCGCCGTCGACCGTCGTCATCGAGCGGCGCGCCCGCGCACGCGACCGGTCGGTGGACTACCGGCCGAGAGTGTCCAGTCCCAGGCTAGTGCTGTAGCCGGAAAGGTTCGCCGGGTCAGGCGTGGACGAGCAGTTTGAATGCGCTGGGCAGCCTCTGTGCCGGGGGTGGGAAGATCGCGGCGTGACTATGACGCTGCATGACTTTGATGGTGAGCACTCGCTGACGCTTGATGCCGGCGACCTGGCCTCTGATGCGGCGGTGGTTGCCGCCGGGCACGAGCCGAACGGGTACTTCCGGGAAGGTCTTGTGCAGTTCGCCTGGCCGGATCTTGCTGAGCGCCTCGACTTCGACAGCGAGGGCGGCATGTTCTGTGCGCTCGGGAGCTTGAGTGACGTCACGCAACTCAAGACTGCCCTTGAGCCCGTGATCTCGAACCCCGGCGCGGTTCGCAAGCCTATTGCCCGTGCGGAGACGGCAGGCTTTGAGTTCGACGACTGATGCTGTGCCCAGCAGGTCTGCCGGTTCAGGCCGCAAGCTGGCTGACCAGTTCGGGCCGGCCCCATGTGCCATGGGGCCGGCCCATGTCGTGCGGTGGTTCAGGCCGGAGTCACAGACCGAGGATGAAGTCGAAGTCCGTGTCTTTCGCGCCGAGTAGCCACGCCTTGGCCTCGGCCGGGGTGTAGACGTGGGGCAGTCGATCGGGGTTCTGCGAGTCACCGACCAGGACGTACCCGTCCACGACGGCGACCCGCACGCAGTTTCCGCCGCCGCCGCTGTACTTGGACACCGTCCAGTCGACCGATGCGAGGTCGAAAGAGGACGGGTCCGGCTTTTCTGTCACTGTTCTAGCTCCTTGATCTCTTTCTTGAGGCGCGTGCGCGTCTCGTCGGGGTCCAGCGCCCGCTCCCACAGGTTGGTGAAAGCTGCTGTGTAGCGCTGCACATCTTCTTCTCCGTCGAAGTACAGCGAACTGACCATTGTCTCCACCCACACGACCTGTCGGGCGGCCTCGGGGAAGGCCATGACGACGAACGGACCTGCTGCCCCTGGGTGTAGTCCGACTGTCTCCGGGAGGATGCGGATGGTGTTGCGGGAGTCCTCGGACTCCTCCAGACTGCGCTCCAGTTGTCGACGTGCCACGGCTCGGTCGTCGACGGACGAGCTCAGGACTCGCTCGTCTACCAGGGCGCGAAACTCCGAGAGGGCGCCTTCTCGTACCTGGTGTTGACGGTCCATACGGACGTCGACGAGCGCCTTGACCTCGGAAGGGCGCAGATCGGGTCTCATTTGAGCGATGACACTGTAGGCGTAGTCCTCGATCTGGAAGAGGCCCGGCCAGATGTCGCGCTCGAAGTTCGACAGGGCAGTGGCCCGGCGCTCCATCTTCAAGAAGCCCTCAAATTGCATGGGGCCCAGGAGGTGAGCGTTACGCCGCCAGAGGGCGGGGCGCGGGCGGCCTGCGGGGGTGGTGTCCGCACTCAGAAGGGCCAGGATCTCTGACTGCTCCGTGGCGCTGGCCTGGTAGACCTCGAGCAGCGCCTCGACGAGGTCGCGGGCGACACGGCGGCGCTGTCCACCCTCCAGCCTGCTGAGCCCGCTCTTGTCGATCCTGATACCGCGACGGACCAGCACTTCATGGCTGGCGACGTCGCCTTGGGTGAGGCCGCGCCGTTCGCGCAACTCCTCAAGGCGCAGGCCGACTTCGCTGAGGGTCAACGACCACGGCGTCTTCGCTTCTGGCATGGTGGCCAGTCTGACGGCTCTCCACGGCGCCTACAAGCAATATGGCTAAGCAATTTGCTCGACCATATTGCTAAGGGCTCGGCTTAGGGAGCATCCTAGCCATGGTCACGAAGTGTGCAGTGCCCGTCGCCACGCGTGGAGGCGCTCCGCTGCCCGTATACGCCCAGGGAGGGGCTTCCGCGATGCGCCGGACGCTGTTCAGCCTCCTTCTGAAGGACCGGGACCTTCTTGGGTGGGAGGCGTTCTGCGTCCACTTCGCGGCCACTGGTCGTGATCTCGCGCGGGAAACCGGGAACCGTCGGCTGGCCACAGCCAGCGTTGGGCGCACCACGTTCGACAGGTGGTCGTCGGGCACATGGTCCGGTCGTCCTCGCGGCGAGGCCGCTCAGATTCTGGAGCGCATGCTCGGGCACACTGTCGAGGAGCTGTTCAACCTGGCGCCCGTAGCGAGCGAGCCCACGACACTGTTGGAATCGGTGGCTGCGCGGGTCGTCGCGCGCTGGCCCACATCCACGGTGCTGCTCCCCGCCGGCGGGCCTGCTGGGCTCTGGGAGATCTCCGGACAGCAGCGCCTGGACGGAACCAGCGCCGCCATCCATCTTCTTCCCGTCATCAGACGAGACGGGAAAGCCAGCGTGCATGGGCTGGGCCCTGACGGACTACGCGACCTGGAGCGGTTCTTACGGCCGGCGCGCCGTGGCTTCCTTGTCGGCGTCGAGGACAGTCGGGACGATGTCAACGTGTACGTCCGCGACGCTGCGGGCGCGCGGAGGCCCACTCTCCCCGGATCGCCGGACACCGGGCCGATGTCAATCCCCTCGGCGTACCTCTTGGACGACCTCTCCTACGGCATTCTCTGGTCGCTCACTCAGCTCGATGACGGCCTTTTGTCCGATGATCAGGCGCTCGATGCGGAACAGGACCTTCTCGACACCTACCTGTCCATGCCCCGCTCGGCGCCCAGCCAGCTGCTCGTTGACCTTTCGACCGTCGGCAGTAGTTGGATGGGATCGGCGTTCTGCGCCCGGCACATCCAGCAGGAACTGACGGACGCGAGCGAAGTGCCGATCTTCTGGACTCGTGAGCAGACCGGTGAAGAGGCGGCCTGCTGGCTGTTCTTCCGACACAAGCTGGAGTACCTGCGAGCACTTGAGCGGTTCCACAGCACGACAGCGCAGACCGTCCGGGTGTTCTGTCTGCCCGAGGCCGAGGTGGCGCGCTCGGAGAAGTACGAGCGGATCTTGCTGCTGCTGGCGATCGCTCTGATGGAGCGATGCGGGATCCGCGTGAGGGTGGTGCCGAAGAGGGAGTACTCGGAGATGGACGGGGTAGCCCTGGTGCCCGGTCAACGGGCCGTCGTGGCCAACTGGGTCCGGGCCCCGGGTGGTGCGCTGTGGGCGGCCCGCAGTACGTCATCCCGCGGGGATCTGCGTTCCTACGCCACCGTGTTCGCCGACGCGCAGAGAACCGACGTGCTCGTGGGTGAGGACCCGGCGAGCCGCCTACGGTCCCTCGCGGACTTCCTGGGCCTGGACTGGAGCTGGTTGACCGCCCGCTGTCACGCTCTGGGCGAGTGCGGCGTGGCCGGCCTCGTTCGGCCCCGCAGTCGCCTGCTCACCGTGGAAGCGCTGGATGAGACCCTGCTCTTCCTAGGCAAGCTCGGCTAGTCCCGCGATGACTGCCGTCCGCGCAGCCACCCCGTCCGAAAGGCCCTCCGTGTTCTCCGCAGATTCTGCCCCGAACCGCACCGTCCTGGTGCTCACCCTCGGCGGCACCATCGCCATGACGCGCACCCCAGCGGCCCCCGGCGTCACACCGACGCTGACCGGCTCCGACCTGGTGGGCGCCGTTCCCGGCCTCCAGGACACCGCTGAGGTCACGGTGGAGGACTTCCGGCAGTTGCCCGGGGCCTCCCTGACGACCGGCGACATCGTCAGCCTCGCCGAACGGCTCAGCAGGGCCGAAGGAGAGGGCTTCGACGGGGTGGTGGTGACGCAGGGCACCGACACCCTCGAGGAAACCTCGTACCTCACCGACCTCTACTACCCGGGCTCGATGCCGGTGGTCTTCACCGGCGCGATGCGCAATGCCGCGTCGGCCGGAGCCGACGGTCCGGCGAACCTCCTGGCCGCCGTGCAGACTGCAGGCAGTTCAGAGGCTCGGGGCGCCGGGATCCTCGTGGTCCTGGGTGACGAGATCCATACCGCCCGCCACGTCCGGAAGACGCACACGACTAGCCCGGGAGCATTCGCATCGCCGAACACAGGGCCGCTGGGCCACGTGGTGGAAGGGATGGTGCAGTTGCACCGGCTGCCAAAGTCGATCGCTCCCCTGTCGCTGCCGATCGCTCCCCTGCCGCAGGTGGAGATCGTCACCGCATCCCTGGGTAGCAGCGGGACGCTGCTGAAGGGCCTGGAGAACGAGATCTCCGGCCTCGTGGTGGCCGCGTTCGGCGTCGGTCACGTCCCCGAGAGCTGGTGCGGCCTGCTGGAGGAGCTGGCGGCCGCCATGCCGGTCGTCCTCGCCACTCGCATCGGTGCCGGCCCCGTCCTGACCTCGACTTACGGCTTCGACGGATCCGAGCGCGACCTGCTGGCCCGTGGCCTGATCGGGGCGGGAACCCTCGGCCCGTACAAGGCCCGGCTGCTCCTGGCCGCCCTGCTGGCAGCCGACACGCCTCGCACGGAGATCGCGAAGGCGTTCCTCGACCGCTCCTGACCACCATCGACCAGCACGAAGGACACCCACCATGCGCTTCGCCCAGCTCCGCACCGGCAGGCAGTTCGTGCTCGCTCTCGACCACGGGGAGGACTTCCTGGAGGGCCTCACGCAGTTCTGCGCGGACCAGGACATCCGGGCCGGGTACATCCCGACATTCGTCGGCGGCCTCCGGGCGGCCCGGCTGGTGGGCTCGTGTGAACCGCTCGCCGACCCCGAGGCCCCCTTGTGGGAAGAGGTACACGTCGAGACGCTTGAGGCGCTCGGCGGTGGGACGCTCGCCTGGGACCCCGAGAAAGACCGCCTGGCCCCACACATCCATGTCGCGGCCGGCCTCAAGGCGAAGTCCGCCGAAGGGCGGGTGTCGCACCTGCTCGACGCGACGGTGCAGTTCATCTGCGAGATCCCCATCGTCGAAGTCGTCGGTGACGACGACGGGGCGGCCCTGACTCGCCGGCGCAGGGCGGACCTGTACGACGTACCCCTGCTCGGCTTCGGCAAGAGCATCTGAAGGCGGAGTGTGACGATGCGCAGGGCAATTCGATTCCCGGAGGTGGTGGAGGCCCACCGCATGCGCATCTTCGAGACGTTCACGGTCCACTTCAAGCAGGCGGCCAAGGAGGTTGCCCAGCTCGACGGCAACGCCTCCCTTGCCTCCGTGTACGTCGCACGGTCCACCTGGGACCGCTGGATGGCCGGAGACATCAAGGGCCTCCCGCGACCGGCGACGTGCCGTGTGCTGGAGCACCTGTTCGGCGAGCCGGCCGATCAGCTCTTCAGTTCGCTGGAGCCGGAAGTTACGACTACGGCTCCCATGGCGGGGAATGACTCGAGCTCGCCCCACCTGGCCGCCATGGAGTCGTTTCGCCTCGCTGACCGCCAGCTCGGCGGGGGGCATGTGTACCGGTCTGTGGTGCACTACCTCAACACGGTCGTTGCCCCGGCCCTCTTCGGTGCAGCGGACAGAGACGAAGACAGCGAGACCGCTTTCGGCGCGGCGGTTGTCCTCACCGAGATGGCAGCCTGGATGGCCCACGATGCGGGCCGAGACGACCTGGCGTCCGGCCACTTCAATCGTGCCCGTCGGCTGTCGCAGAGTCTGACCGACGTGACGGCGGGTGCGAACGTGATGGCCGGCATGAGCCACCTGGCCCTGCAGACCAGTCAGGTCGATGCCGCGGCAGATCTCGCCCGCAGCGGGCTCGCGCGCCTCGCGGCCGTCCCGCAGGTGCCGACCCTCAAGGCTCGCCTGCACGCCATGGAGGCCCGGGCGCTGGCGCAGCTCAATGCCGAGTCCGAGGCGCAGCGCGCGCTTGATTGTGCACGCGAGGCCCTGACCCTCGCGCGGACGGCGCCAGCGTCCAGATGGGTGGCTCCGTTCGACGAGGCAGCACTCGCCAGCGAGGCAGCCTCTGTTCTCCTAGATCTCGGCGCGCTCAAAGCGGCAGCCAAGGAAGCGGAGCACGCCTTGGCGCTGCGCGATGCGAGCCGGGTCCGCAGCCGCGCGTTCGGGCAGGTCACGTTGGCGCGAGTTCTCCTCGCGCAGGGAAAGCCCGACGCCGCGTGCTCGATCGGCATGGAGCTGCTGAACTCCAGCCAGTCGGTGACGTCTGCGCGCCTCAGCCATCAACTCAACGCGTTACAGACTGATTTCGACTCATACCGACAGGTCCGTGAGGTCCGCGAGCTCCTCTCACGGATGACCGCCACAGCACAGCACCGTACATTGCTGCTCGGCAGTCTCGCGCTCCCGGAAGGTCCGCAGTGAAAGATGCACCGATGCCAGGCGATCCCGGCCGTGAGGCCTACCTGGCCGAGGGCAATGCCCATCAGGCCCGGAAGCGTGCCGCTGCGGACGCGCTGATCCGGGATCACGCCGGGAGGCTGCTTCTGGTGAATCCGACCTACAAATCGGGCTGGGATCTGCCCGGCGGCATGGCCGAAGACAACGAGGCCCCCGAGGACGCCCTTCGACGCGAACTCAGGGAGGAGCTCGACCTTGCGGTTGCCGATCTTCGGTTCCTGGTCGTCGACTGGGTCGGGCCCCACGGCCCGTGGGACGACCTCCTCGGGTTCGTCTTCGACGCCGGCGTCCTGTCAGCCGAGCAGGTTGCCGGCCTGAAGCCGGTCGACGAGGAGATCTCCGAGCACCGCTTCTTCGAGATCCCGGAAGCGCTGCCGTTGTTGCCAGAGCGCCAGCGAGCTCGGACCGTCAACGCCCTCCAGGTCCTGGACGACGGGGTTCCACGCTACCTCCGCGATGGAGTCGCTCTTTGAAGGAGCCCGTCCGCTCGGATGATCACACGATGACCTCCACGGATGGAGCGCGCTCGTCGGGCTTGAACAGCGCGCTCTGCACTCGGGCGAATACCTCTTCGGCGAAAGCGAGTTCCTGCTCGGTGAGGGGTTGACCGAGCAGACCATGGTCGTGCCGGTGCTGCTCGTCGCCGATGCCGAGAATCAGCACAGCGTTCTGGACACGCTGAAGGATGGCCCGCAGAGCGACCCGGGCCAGTTCCTGCGGAGACGAGCCGAACCGGCCGACCAGCTGTGCGAGACCGTGGGTGACTGCTGCAGCCACAGCCCCATGGCCGGGCTCCGTGTCCGGCCACGCGGCCAGGGCACGCTCCACGCAGCCGCCCGCGAGCACCCCGTGCGCCAGCGGGGAGGCGATCACCAGACCGACGCCGTGGCGCTCAGCGAAGGCGCCGAGATCTTCACCTTCGCCGAGATCGGCCAGCGGCAGCAACGCGCTCGCCTGCGTCCAGAGCACGTCGGGGCGGATGCGGTCGAAAAGGTCCAGGAAGCGACCTATCGAGCGTTCAGAGGAGTGAGATCCTGGGCCTCGCAGCCCGATAGCTCGGATCTGGCCGAGATCGCGTAGGGCCCGCATCTGCTCGATCACTGGGTCGAGGTACCGGTCGCCAAGGCCGAAGTCGTAGGACTCCAGGGTGTAGAGGGCCAACTGGTCCAGATACAGGTTCTCCAGGGTCTGCTCGAGTTGGTGGCGGACCCGCGGGCCGGCGTAGGGGTGCGGAGCAGAACCCTGCATCCGGCCGACTTTGCTCGCGACCTGGACCCTGTGGCCCGGGTGCTCCTTGAGGACTTTGCCGACCAGTCGCTCGGCGTGGCCGCACCGGTGGCTGTCGGCTGTGTCGAGCAACTGCATTCCGTCATCTTTGCCGCCGGCTTCCAGAGCCCGCCGCAGCCCGTCGAGTAGCCGTGCGTCCTGGGGGTGAGGGGCGCTCGGGGCCCAACGGGAGGTTCCGCTGCTGATGCCCAGCGGCCGCACCGTCAGGTCTGGGGCCAAACGGCGGGGCGCGAGATCGCTCAGTGTCATCGGTCAGCGTCTCCGGCCCGGTAGAGGAAGATCGCGATGACCCGCTTCCCCTTCTTGTCGCGCTGGACTCCCCAGGCGCTCGCCAGTACGTCCACCAGAAACAGGCCTCTCCCGCCTTCGTCGTATTCATCGGCGGCCGGGGGTGCCCCCGGCACCGCGGTGGTGTCTTCACCGTCATCCCGGACCTGGATTGCCACTCCCCAGTCATACACATCGAGGGAGATGTCGAGCGCCGCTCCCGCGTGCTCGACGGCGTTGCCCACCAACTCGTCAGCCACCAGGACCACGTCGTCCGTGTATTCGCTGTCGGCCGTCCCTGCGAGAGTCGTGCGAACTATGTGCCGGGCGGCGCTCTGCGGGGCTTCGAGGCCGTAGAGGTCAATCGCAGCGTGCGTCACCTCGCGACCGCCGTCGCGTCCATGGACGCATGGCAAGACAGTGCTGGTAGGACCAAGCACGGTGGGATCACTCCTCGCTGCAATCGCGGTGCCCGGGGCACGGGCACGGACGGGACGTCCTGCTGAATACCGTGGCGCATGTCGCGGCGGGGGTGATAGCGAAACCCGTCCCCACTTCTCCCCACTTCACCGACGACTGATCGCCCTCCCGGCGCGCACAGAGACGCACCAAGGGAACCGAAGCGGGAACGAATAGGCGATATTCGTACGCTTGGCACGAGTCGAGATGTTTCAGTAAGAGGCTGCCGACCATTCTCACGTCCAGCAGCGAGGGCCCCATTCGCGCGCCAGATGCGACCTCACCTGGGCAGATACCAGGATGGAGGTCTCAGAGGCCGCGCGGATCGCATTTACCTCACCTTCGGAAATCCTGTCAACCGCTTCCAGGGAAGTGGGGCGAAGCGGGGTCGCGAAGCTGATCTCCAGCGGCGGTGTCACGCAGAAGGGCATCAACGTCGGGTTGTGTGCCCGAATTCAGCACTATTGTCCGGGTCTCTCTGGGAGCTGAAGGGGGATTTCAGCCGTCCTCCGTGCACTCGAAGTGGGGAGAAGTGGGGTCCGATTTCGCTATCGGAGCATGCCGGGGAACGGCAACGCTATTCGCAGCTCCTTCGCCCCGCCGTCCACGGAAAGGTTGCCGTGATCACTCTCATCGCGCCGGTCCTTGGCATCCAGCCCGTTGCCGATGTCCGCGAGGGAAGTTCGTCGGGACGGCAGGATGCGGCACGGCTTCGCCTCGGCTGGCCTCGGCGTAGCGGTGCCGACACAGGCACCGCACTGAACCACCAGGTCGTGGAAGACCGACCGGCCTCTTCCCGCGCCTTGATCGGAGACAACGTGTACTCGGCATTGCGTCCGAAGCCCGACTCGCGTGGACGCCCCGCTTCCCGCGCTTTCGAGATCAGGCGGCGCCACCCTCTCGACACCGTGCACGCTGTCGAGGACCTGGTGGAACGGGTGCTGGGCACGTCGCCGCTGCCCCGCGACGACGACGTCACGCTGCTCCTCGTGGGCCTGCGCCAGCAGCTCCCCCACCTGGAGCAGCTCCTGGGCGACACGGCCCCGGACTTGGTCAGCCAGGCCCGCCGTATCCGTGATGAGCCGGTGCCGGATGGACGCATGCCCATGGTGATCCTCACCATCCGGCTCGCGGAGATCGCCCAGGCCTTGGTCGGCGCTCTCCCGGGGAACGCCCTGCCGCGTGGCACGGCCACAGGAGATCTTCTCCCCTCCGACGGCCACGCAGTGGCCGGCCGCCGGAACGGGGCCGAGCCGGAACTCACCAAGACCGAGTCAATGCCCCGCCCTGAGCTCGCCCGCACGTCGGCGCCCGGCTCCGCCCGGCCCCCTTCGCAGCACCGGTCGAGTCGGGCGGCCGAGTTGGTCAGTGCCGCTGCGGGATCGCTGGGCGACTGTGGGCCGCCCGCATAGACCCGAGCCCGGCGACGCGCCACGCCCCGCTCGTCGCCGGTGCTCGCCGTGGGCTTTCGGCTTCCGACTCTGGGGGACCGTCCGGCGCACCGCCGGCCCGGTCCCGGAAGCCGAGGGCGAGTGGCAGATCCCCCGTGCTGCCGTCCCGGCTGCCGCGGTTCCCAGAACGCACCCGCGGCAGCCGGTCCACGCCCCCACGCCTTTCCACCCCTCCCACCGTCCGAGGACTCATGACCCCCATAGACCGCTCTGGCCACAGGGCGCCGCGGCGCATCATGACGGTGCGCACCCGACTCATCGTCGTGGCCTCCGTCGCGATCACCGCACTGCTCGCCCTGGTCGTCGTCAACGCCGTGCCGGCCTGGGACAAGCAGAGGAACCTGCGCAACGACAGCACCACGGGCCGCCTCGGCGGCGAAGCGTCGCTGCCCCTGTTCATCGCGGCACAGGCCGAGCGCAAGCTCACGGCCGCCTACCTGGCTCACCCGTCCTCCGCCGCGAAGGCGGCCCTGAAGGCGCAACGGGGCAAGACCGACGCCGGTCTCGCATCCTTCAGGCGCTTGTCCGGCACCGAGCTGCGCACCGACCAGCGGCACCGATGGGAGTACGTCGAAGCGGTCTACCGGCAGCTCGATGACCTGCCCCGGGTGCGTAAGAGTGTGGACGCCCGGGAGGGCGAGCCGGATGAGGCCACCGGCTACTACACCTCCTTGATCAACCGGATGATCAGCTTCTACCAGGCGTTGAGCGCGATGGACGACGGCCCGCTCACCCTGGAGACCAGGCCGTTGGTCGGACTCTTCTACGCCTCGGACGCCTTGGCCCAGCAGGACATGCTCATCACCCAGGCCCGGGAATCCGGGCAGATGACGGACGCCCACCGGGTGGCCTTCGCGGAGGCGTACGGCACCCAGCAGGTGATGTACGGGCGGTGGATCGCTCCCTACCTGCCGGAACAGGAGAAGGCGCTCTACGACAAGATCACCGCGAGCCCGGAGTGGCAGGCGCTCCAGGCGGCGCAGCGGTCGGTCATCACGCCGCCGATCGACGACCTCGGGAAGGAGCAGATCGGCGACCGGTCCTCCCTCCTCCAGTGGGACGACGCGTACGCGAAGGTCAGCGGGCAGCTCGCCGGCCTGAACCTGCAGCGCACGCAAGGGCTGCTCGCCCACGGCTTCCAGCGGGCGGACGAGATCCGCACTCAGGTGTTCCTCCAGGCCGCCGGCAGCCTGGTGGCGATCCTGCTGATCGCCGGGCTCATCATCTGGTTGATCCGTTCCATTGCCTCGCGGCTGCGTCAGCTGCGTCAGCAGACACAGGAGGGCGCCGAACGGCTGCTGCAGGTCGTGGACCGGCTGATGCGCGGCGAAGTAGTCGACGCAGAAACGGAATTCCTAGAGCCGGACCGCGGTGACGAGTTCAGCCACGTCCAGGCCGCCCTGATCGAGGCCCAGCGCACTGCGGTGCGCCAGGCCGCCGCTCAGGCCGGCGACCGCCGAGGGATCGGCGCATTCGTCGCGGCGGCGACCGAGCGGACCCTCGGACACATCAACCGGGCCCTAGGCCACCTGGAGAAGGTGATGGCCCGGCCGGACGTCGACCCTGCCCTGCTGGACGACCTGATCACCATCGACGGGGCCGTCTCTGCCAGCCGCCGCCACCAGGAGCATGTCGGGACGCTGGCTGGCAGCATGCGGCAGGACCTCTACGACCGGCCGCGGTCGATCCTCGACCTCGTCAATGACGCCGCGGTGGAGACCGGTTCTCCCAAGCGGGTAGCCAACCAGGTCACCCACACCGCCTTCGTCCCACCACAGCACGCGGCCGCCACAGTGAAGGTCGTTGCCGCGCTGATCGAGAACGGGATCGGCAACTCCACCGGCGATGTGACCGTACGCAGCATCCAGGCCGTGCACGGAATCGCCCTGGAGATCGAGGACACCGGTTTCGGGATGCCGCAGGAGGCCATCGACGCCGCCAACGCCGAACTCGCCCAGCACGACCAGGCGACGTTCGAGGCCATGGCGCAGCGGCGAGGCAAGCTCGGCCTGTTCGTCGTCGCGCGCCTGGCCGGCCACCACCATCTGAACGTGTCGCTCAGGCGATCCGCGTACAGCGGGATCACCGCCGTCGTCATGATCGACAACAAGGCGCTCACCACGGGGAAGCAAGACGTCGTCGCGCCTCCCGCGTCGGCCCGCCCCGCGCCGTCGACGGCTCTCACCACGACGGCCGCGAGCGGCGTGCCGTCACGCGCTTCCCTGCCCCGTCGGCGACAGCCGGCTCTGGACCCGGCCGCCGCTCATGCGCAGCGGCAGGCCCAGCATCTCGGCGCCGGAGCACTTCCGGCAGCCACCGACGCCGACGCCGATCCGCTGCCGCGCCGCCACGCAGGCCAGCACCTCAACCCCATCCTGCGCAGCAGCGCTCCCTCCCCCCAGCCGCGGGGCGCGAGGGACGAGTCCGACCCCCAGCAAGTCGGGGCCGACTGGGCGGACTTCCAGGCCGCAACACAGCAGGCCCCTCAGAACCACCCCCACCGATAAGGACGAGAAGACATCATGAACCCCGAGATCCAGAACCTCCTCGACCAGCGCGTCGGCCAGATCGCTCACGTGCTCGGAGCGGTCGTCGTCACCGAGGACGGCATCTTCCGCTACATGAGCGGCTGGACGAACGTGGCCGCCGACCCCTCCAGGGACAAGTCCGCCGAGGCCGCACGCAGGGAGCTGGGCGAGCACCTGGCCGCGATGACCAGCAGCATGGCCACCCTGGCCCAGCGGCAGGCCGACTACATCCACGGTGGCCACATGTTGCGCACGGTGGTGGAAACGGAGAAGGGCTGGTGCGTCGCCAGCCGCGCCGGCAATCACTGCGTCATCGCCGTGCACGCGTCGAAGGAGGCCACCCTCGGCCAGCTCGGCTTCGAGTTGACCGATCTCGCCGGTCAGCTCGGCGGCATGCTGGACGTCGAGCAGCGAGAGCTGGTCACGGGCGAGCACGGCGGGACGATTCTGTGACGGCGGCGTCGGGCGGCCGCCGGACGCGGCCGTACGCCGGAACCGGCGGCCGCACCCAGGCTCCCGACGCCACGCTGAGCATCGACACCCAGATCACCGCCCATACGGGACACGGAGGGCGGCTGCTCAGCGAGCAGCATCAGCTCGTTCTGGACCTGTGCTCCGAACCCAGGGCGGTGTCGGAGCTCGCCGGACTGCTGCAGCTGCCCGTCGGGGTCATCGCCGTCCTGGTCACCGACCTCCGGCAGCGCCAGATGGTGACCACCCAGGCCCCGGTCGACATGTCCCTCAACGACAACGTCACTCACCGCCTCATGGAGCGCGTACACGCCGCCCTGCAGGCCCAATACGAAGAAGAAACCAGGGGGGCACGCGGTGCCAACTGAACCCGCTCCGGAAGTCGTCAAGCTCGTCGTCGCCGGGGGCTTCGGGGTCGGCAAGACCACGTTCGTCGGTGCGGTCAGCGAGATCGAACCGCTGAACACCGAAGCCGTCATCACCGAGGCAAGCACCGGGATAGACCGCACCGACGGAGTCGAGAAGAAGACCACCACCACCGTCGCCTTCGACTTCGGCCGGCGCACCGTCGACGACGTCACCCTGTACCTGTTCGGCACGCCCGGCCAGGACCGGTTTTGGTACATGTGGGACGACATGGTCCGCGGCGCGGTCGGCGCCATCGTCCTGGCCGACACCCGGCGGCTCGCCGACTGCTTCGCGAGCATCGACTTCTTCGACGTCCGCGGCGTGCCCTACATCGTTGCGGTCAACGCCTTCGACGGCGCTCCCGCCTACAGCGAGGCTGACCTGCGCGCCGCCATAGACCTGCCGCCGCACATCCCCCTGCTCCAGCTGGACGCCCGCGAGTCCGGCTCGAGCACCCTCGCGCTGCTCACGCTCCTGGAGTACCGGCTCAGCCAGTCCGCCACCGCCTGATCCGAAGGACCCCCATGCCCGCCTTCTCTCCCTCCAGCCCCCTTCCCCTCTTCACCGACGAGCTCCTGACCAACCCCTACCCCGCGTACGGCGCCCTGCGGAGCACCGGCGCCGCCGTGCACCTGGAGGAGTACGGCGTGTGGGCCATACCCCGGCACGCCGACCTTGCCGCGATCCTCAAGGCCCCGGACATGTTCGGCTCCGAAGGCGGGATAGCCCTCACCGCCCTGGCGAACCAGGAGATCCTCGCCGGCACGGTCCTCGCCTCCGACGGTGCGCGGCACGCCAAGCTCCGCAAGGTGCTGTCCAAGCAGCTCGCTCCCCGCGCGATGAAGGCCCTGGCCCGCAGGATCACCGACCGCGCCGAACGCCTGGTGGACCAGTACACGAAGCCGGGCCGGTTCGACGCCGTCGCCCTGGCACGCCACATGGTCTGCGACACGGTGATGGAGCTGATGGGCCTGCCCGACGCGGACCGGGAGGTACTCCTGTCCGGCGCCGCGGCGACTTTCGACGTGTTCGGCCCGCACGGCGACCGCTACCAGCAGGCGCTGCCGCTGGCGTCCCGCATGGTCGAGATGCTCCACGAGAAGCTGATCCGCGAGAACGTGCCCTCCGAGTCGTGGATGGGGGCCATCTTCGAAGCCGTCGACGCCGGACAGATCGAGGAGAGCGACGCGGTACCGCTCGCCTCGGCCTACACGGCCGCGGCCATCGACACCACCGTCCTCGGCCTCGCCGACTGCCTCGTCCAGCTCGCCCGGCACCCGGAGCAGTGGCAGGTCCTCCGCCGCGACCCCGTCCGCTGGGCCACGCCCGCCTTCCATGAGGCTCTGAGACTCGAAGCCCCCATACAGGGCTTCGGGCGGCTGCTGACCAAGGACGCCGACATCGGCGGCGTCCACCTGCCCGCGGGCGACCAGGTGTGGCTGCTGTACGGCTCCGCCGGCCGCGACCCCCGCCGCTGGGGGGACGAAGCCGACATGTTCAACATCAGGCGCCTGCGCAACCACCAACACCTGGCCTTCGGCGGCGGGCCGCACCTGTGCGCCGGCATCCCACTCGCCGAGCTCCAGGCCCGATCCGTCCTGCGGGCCCTGGCCGCCCGCTGCTCCCACCTCACCCTCGACGGCGAGCCGGTCCGCGTCCTGAACAACCTCCTGCGTGGCTACAGCAGCGCGCCGCTCGCCGTCGAACTCGCCCCCCGCCCGTCCGCCTCCGACGCCCCGGCCCGCTCGACCTAGGCGTGCCAGCAAGGAACCGTGACATGACCCTCGCGACCCTCGTGACTCGCACCGCTGCGAACCCAGCACCCGATCTCGTCCCCGCCGCCCGGCCTCGCCGGGTCGGGCCCCACTGGGAGGTCTTGCTCATGCCCGAGCGGCTCGGCCGGCTCCTGACGAGCGCCCTGGCGGGAAGACCTGCCCGGACCGCTCCTCTGGGCTGGGTCTTCGCGCACGCCGGACAGTGGGGGATCTTCCTCCCCCCGGAGTCCGACGAGCCCGCCTGGCCGTCGGACACGACCTACCTCAAGGCGGGCTCCAGCCTCACGCTCCCCGCGCCCGGAGCCCGGCCGGACGCGTGGACGGGCGCATCCGGGTGGGTGAGCCGGGACGGCAACCGGCTCAGCCGACCGCTGCTGGTCCACCCCGTCCTCACCGCCCTCGCCGCCGCCGCGTAGGGCCCCGTCTCCGCTGGCCAACAGCGACAGCCACAACCGCGGCCAGCCGACCCGAAGACGCGCCGGCCACCCGAGCGCACCGCAGACACCGAAGCCGATCCGCACCGTCTGACCAGGAGACGTCCGTGCAAGCCCTCAGCGCCCCACCGTCCACGAACCAGGCCCCCGAGCGGCGCAGCCCTCTGTACATCGCCCCGCTCGCGGGCGAGTTCGAGTGCGACGTCACCGTGCTGTTCGACGAGAACGGGCACGCCTACTTCGCCGACGAACGACCCGAGGACCGCGACGTCGACGACCTGCTCTGGGAGCGGTGGGGCGGGAGTCCGACCGGCGAGCCGGACTGGGCCGCGCACCACCCCGCGCGCCAGTGCGAGGTCATGGACGGGCGGCCGTTGTGCGGGGTCTGCAAGGGCGAGCCGGACCGCGACGAACGCGGAACGCTCTGGCTCCTGCACGCCGATGAGAACACCCAGGCGCTCGTGTCCTTCCCCATCAGCATCACGACCGCCACGCCCGCAGTCTGCATCCCGTGCGCCCGGCGTGCCCTGCGGGCGTGCCGGGAACTTCAGGGCGGGTTCATCGCTCTGCGCGTGCGCGAAGCCCCGGTCATCGGCGTGCGGGGCACCTTGTACTCCCCCACCGACCCCCCGCAGCCCAACCAGGTTGTCCGCTTCGGCGATGACGCCCTGCACCGGCTGGTCGCCCGCCAGCTGATGCGCGAGCTGATCAACGCCGAACTCGACGTGACCACCCTGGTGGCAGGTGACTTCCCCACGGCCCGCCTGGCCGTGGGCGCGCTGTCGGGCCCTGGCCCGGTGTGGGGGTGACCACGATGCGCAAAGCGGCACTCTTCGACCTGGACAGCACTCTCACCGACCACGCGACGGCCTTCGCCAGGTGGGCGGATGAGTTCGGCGCTTCCACCGGCATCCCCTTGTCCGCGCTGATGAGAGCCGAGACGCTCCATGGCGGCGCCCGCCACGCGTTCTTCGCCGACCTCAAGAGCGCCTTCGGGCTCCGGCGCTCCATCGCGTCCCTGCACGCCGACTACCGGCTACGCTCCGCCGAGCTCGTGCCCTACCGCCCTGAGGTCTGCACCGCCATGCAGCAACTCGCCGACGAGGGCTGGGAACTGGGCGTCATCACGAACGGATCGCCCGACGCGCAACGCCGCAAGCTCGAAACCGCTCACCTGACCCGCTACTTCGCCGCGGTCGTGATCTCCGGCGAGTACGGCATCCGGAAGCCGGACGAGGCCCTGTTCCAGGTCGCACTGGACGACCTGGGCGTCGACGACCCCGCCCACGCGGTGATGACCGGCGACAGTCTCATCGCCGACATCGGCGGCGGGCAGCACGCGGGGCTGCGCACCGTATGGATCGCCCATGGACGTACCCGCCAGCACCTCGACCCGGAACCCACCCACGTGGCGCATGACGTGGTCGAGGCGGCCACCTGGCTGCTCGCCAACCCGCCCCGTCCGCAACGACCCTCTCCCCTCTCCCTTGTGGGCGGGTGATTCACCTGTGCGAGGCAAGGACATCGCCCGGCTGGCCACCTTCCTGATCGCCGTCGCGGTGATCATCATCGCCGCGCAGCTGCCCACCCCGCTGTAGTCCGCGCCGAAGCGAGGCCGCGCGGCATCTGCTCCGCCGGCCTCACCGCACCCCGTGGCGCCCGCGATCCGCGGGCGTCGAGCCGCACGACACGACAACCACCGCGGTCCCCCCGCAGGACCATCGAACAGAACGGACTTCCATGGCTGGGCGTATCGAGGACTACGCACTCATCGGCGATCTCCAGACGGCCGCGCTCACCGGCCGCACCGGGACGATCGACTGGTTGTGCCTGCCCCGGCTGGACTCGGAGGCCGTGCTCGCCGGACTGCTGGGCACCCCCGACAACGGCTACTGGCACATCGGCCCGTCGGTGCCTGAGACCAGCCCGCGTCCCGCGGCCGACCGCCGCTCCTACCGCGGCGACACGCTGATCATGGAAATGGAGTGGGACACCCCGACCGGCACGTTGCGCGTCACGGACTTCATGCCTCCGCGGATGGACGCCGACGACACGCCGCGCCTGGTGCGGATTGCCGAAGCCATCACCGGAACCGTCGACGTCGACGTCGCCCTGTCCTTGCGCTTCGACTACGGCAAGGTCGTGCCCTGGGTCCAGAAGGCCGCCGACAACCGCACCCGCGCGGTCGCCGGCCCCGACGCAGTCTGGCTGGACACCGATGCGGAAACCCACGGCGAGTCGCTGACCACACGCTCCCGCCTCACGCTCGCCGAGGGCGAGCGCACCACCTTCACCCTGAGCTGGCAGCCCTCCTACAAGGGCGCGCCCGACAAGCTCGACATCGACCAGGCCTTCGAGGACACCGAGAAGTTCTGGACGGACTGGGTCTCGCGATGCACCCACAGCGACCCCTACCGGGCCGCGGTGATCCGCTCGCTGATCACGCTCAAGGCGCTGACGAACCCGCTGACCGGCGGGATCGCCGCCGCGGCAACCACCTCGCTGCCGGAGGAGATCGGCGGCGTCCGCAACTGGGACTACCGCTACGTCTGGATCAGGGACGCCGCGAAGATCCTCTCCAGCCTCATGCGAGCCGGCTACCTCGACGAAGCCCGCGCCTGGCGCGAGTGGCTGCTGCGCGCAGTCGCCGGCGACCCGCAGAACCTGCAGATCATGTACGGCATCGCCGGGGAGCGCGAGATGCCGGAGACCACGCTGGACTGGCTCGTCGGCTACGAGGGTTCGGCACCGGTACGCATCGGCAACGGCGCCGCCGGCCAGCGCCAGCTCGACGTGTACGGCGAAGTGATCGGGACCCTGCACCTGGCCGCCCTGTTCGGTCTGGAACGCGACGAGACCAGCAACACCCTGCTGACCAAGCTCGTGGAGTCGGTCGAGACGCACTGGCGTGAGCCTGACGCGGGCATCTGGGAATCGCGCGGGCCCGCCCAGCACTTCGTGCACTCCAAGGTGATGGCCTGGGTCGCGGTCGACCGGGCCGTCAAACTCGTCGAGGACGGTCATGCCGACGGCCTTGTCGAACAGTGGAGGAAGCTGCGGGAGACCATCCACCAGGACGTCTGCGCCAACGGATACGACGCCGAACGCAACACCTTCACCCAGTACTACGGCAGCCAGGACCTCGACGCCGCGCTGCTGCTCATCCCCCAGGTGGGCTTCCTGCCGGCGGACGACGAGCGAGTCATCGGCACCATCGAGGCCGTCCAGAGGGAACTCTCCACCTCCGACGGGTTCGTCCTGCGCTACCCGACCAATGGCAACGACGTCGGCATGGACGGGCTGCCGGGTGACGAGGGTGACTTCCTCGTCTGCGCGTTCTGGCTGGCCAAGGACCTTGCGATGATCGGCCGCTACGCCGACGCACGCACCCTGTTCGAGCGCCTCCTCAGCCTGAGCAACGACGTCGGGCTGCTGGCCGAGGAATGGGACTCGAAGCTGCAGCGGCAGCTCGGGAACTTCCCGCAGGGCTTCAGCCACCTCGGCGTCGTGGAGGTAGCCCTCGAACTGGAACTCTGTGACCAACGGGCATCGCTCGCCGCGCTCGAGGGAGCGGCCCGATGAGTCGGAACGCTCTTGCCGAGGGCTCGCCCCCAAGTGGCGCCGCTTGCGTTCCGGGTCCCGCAGGCAGCAGCTTCGTGGCCCCCCGGGACGTCGTGGTCGTGACCGCCGACCGCATCGATCGAGCCTGCCATGACGCTCTGAAGTCCCACTACGAGCGCCACCCCGACGTCCCGGTCGTCCTGATGGCCGACCTCGTCGGCGCTCACGACATCGTCGCTGTCGCGCCGTACGGCGTGGCAGCGGTGGTGCGCACCGCCGAGCTGAACGACGACCCGGACCTCCTCCAGCGCGTGAAAGCCCTGGCCGCCGAAGGCGGGCACCGCCTCCCGCCTGGACTGGGAAGCAGCATTCGGACCGCCGCGGCCGAGCCGACACGTCAGCAAACGCTCGGGCAGCCCGGCATCCTCCTGAAGCCCTCGGAGGTCGACGTTCTGCTCCTCGTGGCTCAGGGACTGACGCGTATGGGCATCGCCCGGCGGCTCGGCCGAAACCCCGAGCAAGTCCGGTCCACGCTCAAGAACATCTTCGTTCGGCTGGGCGTACACCAGCGGGCCGAAGCAGTCGCTTACGCCGCCCGCGCAGGCCTTCTGTGGACCATGTCCGACCGGGAGGCACGGTGAGTCCTCTGCCCCCTCAGCCCGCATCCGTCGATGCTCCCGTTGCCCCTTCCTCGACACCGGCGCCCTCCCTGCGCGGACACCGCAGCTTCCAGGCCTACTGGCTGGGCGAGGCAACAGCCCTGGCCGGCTCGTCGGTCTCCGCAGTCGCGCTCCCGGTGATCGCAGCGATGGAGCTCGGCGCCACCCCGGGCCAGGTCTCCACGCTCGCCTCCGCCATGATGGCGCCCGCGTTCCTCCTCGCGCTGCCCGCCGGCGTCGCGGGCGACCGCTTCTCCAAGAAGCAGCTGATGGTGGGCACCGACCTCGCGGCGGCCGCGGTGGTCACGGTGGTCCCCGCCTGCTGGGCCACCGACACGCTGTCCATGCCGGTCCTGTACTGCGTGGCGCTCCTGCTGGGGGCGCTGACGGTGCTGCACCAGACCGCGGCGATCGCCATCGTGCCCGAGCTGGTGGAACCCGAACTCCTGCCCGATGCCAACGCCCAGGCGATGGCGGCCTTCGCCGTCGCCGGATCCGCCGGAACCTACGCCGGGACCGCCGCGGTCAGCCTGCTGGGCGCCGCCCGCTGCCTGCTCCTGGACTCCGCGTCCTACCTGATCAGCGCCTGGTGCGCCTCGCGCATCTCCACCATCCACGCAGACCGGCATTCAGCCGGACCGCGCACCGGGATGATCACGTCGATCCGTGAGGGCATGGCGCACGTACTGCCAGATCCGCTCCAGCGGCCCCTGGTCCTGACGATGGCCTACCACGCATTCGCCGAGGCCATCGTCACGACGTACTTCGCGTACTACCTGCTGACCGAACTCGACTACGGCGACATCGGTCTCGGACTGGTGCTGGGCGCGGTCGGGGTCGGCAGCCTCGTAGGTGCCCTGGTCGCCAGCCGGATGGTGCGCCGACTGGGACCCGGAATGGTCCTGCTCGTCGGCTTCGCCGCGTACCCCATATACGGGGTTCCGCTCCTTCTCGCCCGCTCCGGGCACGGGTGGTTGATCACCTTGGTCGCGGCCAGCGCCGTCAAGGCGGTAGCGGTCACGGCGGCCGCCTCCACACAGCGGTCGCTCCGCCAGCAGCTGTGCCCATCTCACCTTCAGTCCCGTGTCCAGCAGACCTCCGTGTGGCTGGTTGCCGGGGCCCGGCTTCTGGCGACCCTGGTGGCTGGCGCCGTAGCTGCCTTGGTCGGTGTGTGGGCCGCGCTGTTGACCGGCACGGTGCTCCTCCTCAGCCCTGTAGCGCTGCTGTGGATCTCGCCCGTCCGCCAGCTGAAGGTCATGCCGGGCGCCACCACAGCGCTGCCCGCTCAGATCAGTCGACCGATGGAAGAAGGCGGAGACCGTGTCCACTGATCGCGCTACCCCCTCCGCACGGCCCCAACCGGTGCGGGCGTGGGCTGAGTTCACGGTCACTGGCGGCCTGGCATGACCAATGTGACGACTGCTTTGCACCGTAACGCCGCGGCGTCTCGCCTGGGCTTGCTGCGACGCGCGCAACTGGAGACGGTCCTGCGACGTGAAGCGGGCGAGAAGCGGATCGCTCTGTACGTACTGGTCGGCTCCGGGCAGGATCCCGCTCCTCGTCTCGCCGCCGCGCAGGCCCTCGCGACCCGCCGGGGCTGGACGGTCGCCGATCGCACCTTCGACGTCACGGGACCGACCGCCCCGGCCACACGCCCCCAGCTCGCCCGGCTGCTCGCCGCGGCCCGACGCCGGGAGATCCACGGCATCCTCGCCGCCTCCCGGCTCGACATCAGCGACGACGACAAGGAGTACGAGGCGATGCTCGATCACATCCGAGCCCTGGGCGTCGGACTCGCCCTCGCGCGCGAGGAGAACGTCCTATGACCTCACCGAGAACGCCCGCGGCCGCCGTGACGACACGGAGCCCGGAGTCGACCCCTCCCCCGAACGCCTCGATCTGCCCTTCATCGAGACAGGCAAGAAGCTCACCGACGCCGCGCGGGCGAAGTTCGCGAAGAAGGTGTGGCCGCCTACCGCACCCCGGGCCGCACGGTCACCATCCGGGAGATCTGCGAGGTGACAAACCGGTCCTACGGAGCCATCCACTCCCTCTTGAGCGAAGCCGGGGCCACCAAGCGCGGGCGCCGCACCGCCGGCACGGAAGAGCAGGTGAGCTCGTGAACGACCCCCACCCGCCCGAACCGGGCTACCCCGCTCTCGCGGAGGACCTGCTGGACCGCGCGCAACGGGCCAAGGAACACTGGCGCACACCCGGCGCCGAACGCCTCGGCATGTCACCACACACACTCGCCGCCCTCGCCCAGACCCAGCACGACAACGCCGCCGGGCTGAAGCGGATCGTCGATCGGCTCGGGCAGTGGCCGGGCCGCAGCACCGTGGGGGCGGACGCCTGCCAGGCCGCCGTGGACATCGCGGTGCACAGCGACCACAACCCGGCGCTCCAGCGGACGCTGCTCGGTCTGCTCCGGAGAGCCGTGGAAGCCGGTGACGCCACCAGCGCCCAGCTCGCTCACCTGCAAGACCGCTGCCAGGTCAACGTGGGGCAAGCCCAGCTGTACGGAACCCAGCACTGGTACCGCCCCGACGGGCTCCTCGAACCGCACCCGATCGCCGATCCCGCTCAGCTCGACACCCGCCGGGCCGGCGCGGGCCTGCCGCCCCACAGCGGAAAGGCCCGCCATCTGCGCGAGCGGCACAGGCCGATCGCCTTCCTATCCGTCTCCGCTGCAGCGGAGCCCGCCCCCCTGCCCGGAAGGCACGCGGCATGAACGCAAGCACGATCACCGCGCTGAACTGGAACGTCGAAAAGGGCATCAACCGGGAGGAAGCTGCGACCTGGGTGCAGCAGCAGGACTCGGACATCTTCTTCCAGCAGGAGGTCCAGCCCGGACAGCTCGACGTCCTCGCCGAGCGTCTGGGCATGGACGGGTACAGCGCCGTCCACCGGCCCAGCAGCAACAACGACAACGCCATCTTCCTCAAGCGCGGCGGCCCGCTCGCCTTCGTCGAGGAGTACGAGCAGAGTTGGGCCCCCTGGCATGCTCCGGCCAACATCGCGGTGACACTGCGCGACGACGATGGCACTTTCAGCCCGCGGCAGATCAGATGCGTCAGCGGGCACGCCTGCTATTGGTCCGCCGAGTACCGGCTGACCGAAACGAAGTGGTGCTCCACCCTGGCCAAGCCCGGCTGGCTCGCCCTCCACTTCTGGGACTGGAACAGCTACCGCGCCGACGAGGGCGGTCCGTGGGAGGACTACGACGACCTCGCCTTCGTAGCCAGCCGCACCTACTTCGAAGGCGGCCGTCGGCACACCGACGACCGTCCGGACCGCGAGATGCTCGCCGCCGGATACGTCGAGATGGGCCGCCACGCTGCCGAGCACCTCGGTCAGCCGGATGCCCTGAACCCCTCCTCCGGCTACCGCGACCACCCCGGCCGGCCGAACGGGCCCAGGTACTGCATCGACCGCGGATACCTCAGCGCGGAACTCGTCCCCGCCCTGGCCGGCTTCACCGTCTGCGACACCCCGGAACTGCGCCGACTGTCCGACCACCTGCCCCTGCGCGCCGAGTTCGACGTGACGCAGTTGCGCACCATCCTGCACCGGCCCACCGCGATGTATCAGCCGCACGACAACCGGTGCGCCGCGTCCGCCCACGGCCACCACCATGCGGCTGCCGGCGGTGCGGCATGACCATCACTGTTCGGCTGGGTACGTACAACCTTCTCAACGGCGGCGGTGAGCGCTGGCGCGCTCAGGCCGAGTTCCTTCGGGCGCAGAACCTGGACGTCCTGTGCCTGCAGGAGGCGAAGAGGTGGGACGAGGGCGGCTACGCCCGCATGCTCGGCTTCGCCGAACTTCTCGGGATGCAGGCCCAGTTCGCTCCGTCCAACAGCCACAAGTGCCACCTGGTCACCCTTTACCGGTGGCCCCGCATGCGGTGTACGGCGTTCTACCCCGATGTCGCAGAAGGCACCTTCCACCATGCCGTCTCCCGTGCCCACCTCACTGTGGGCGGTCACGAACTCACCGTGCTCAACACCCACCTGGCCCCGTTCAACGGCAGCAGCCGCGCCCGCGAAGCCGACTGGCTGACCGAGTACGGCGCCGCCGGCCGGCGCGTCGTCCTGGCCGGAGACCTGAACGTCCAAGGCCTCGTCGACGAGGAGCTGGAGGACTGGGGAGTCATTCCGGCCGAACTGCACTCCCGCCACCGGTCGCAACTGCCCGACGGCAGCTACGGCGGCAGTGACCGCCTGGCGATGGCCAAGCTCGTGCACGCTGGTTTCACCGATCCTGTCGCAGCGCTCGGCATCCCGGTGCCACGCACGGCCGGCTACTGGAGCGACGCCGAGCAGTGGGACCACCGGTCGGATCACATCCTCCTCGCGCCGGGCCTCGCTCCCGCCCTGAGCGGGTGCGAGGTACCCGATACCGAGGAAGCCCGGGGCCTGAGCGACCACCTGCCGTTCATCGTCACGCTCGAACTGCCGCAGGCGGGTGCAGCATGATCCACGTCAGGTGCCCTGCCGCCCCTTGTATCGATCTGCTCCCGGACCTTGATGGCGATGTGTGTGAGGAGCTCGCGGGTCTGGCTCAGCGATGCATTAGCGGGTATAGCGACGACCGGCCGGTCAGCGCCTCCCTGGTGCGCTCGCGGCTGACGAACGCGCTGACCGGCGTGCCGCCCGTCCTCGCGGTGGCCCGTAACGGGCAGGGCCTGGCCGGCTGGTGTGCCGTGCGGCGCCCGGAGCCTGGTGAGGCGAGGGCGCGGCTGTGGGGTCCGGTCGTGGAGCCGTCGGCGCGCCAAGCAAATCTGGGTCGGAGGCTGCTGCAGACGGTGGTGGACGCGGTGCAGTGGCCGCTGGTGACCACGGACGTGCCCGTGGACCGGGACGGCGCCGGCATGTTCTTCACCAGGTCCGGGTGGGAGGTGCTGCACACCATCACGGTGTTACACGGCACCCCGTCCGCCGACGGGCCCGGTGCCGTCACAGCAGTCGGCATCACCGGGCTGGAGGCGTACGTCGCCGCGGCCGGCCGCCGGTTCGCCGGTCTGGAGGCGTCGTTCGCCGAGGCGACGCTGCCGCGGTGGCGGGACGACGCACGCTTCAGCGCCGAGACGCTGCTGCTCGACCCTCCGACCGGGTCGCTGCTGCTGGCCCTGGTCCAGCGAAACACCACCGGCAGTGAGCTGCTGGTGGCCGAGGTGTGGGCCGCCGATGCGGAGGTCCGCAGGCGGCTCATCGCCCAGGCGCACGCCCTGGCAGCCGAACAACAGGTCGCGACGGTGCGCGCGGTGACGCGGCAGGACCCGGCCGACTTCACCGCCAGCGGCATGCGCGTTACCGGCCGCTGCCACACCTACACCCTTCCCGGCGAGCGTTGAGCCCCGGGCATCCCCTACCCCCTGACAGGAGGGCGTCCATGTCCACATCCGTGAAACCGCCGCTCGTCCACGCGGTCGACATCATCGGCACTCAGGACGAGGCCCGGCATCTGACCGGTGAACTCGCCGCCCGCCTCGCTCTCACCACCGGCGTGCAGAGCATGGACTGGGACGAGACCTCAGCATCGTGGCAGTGCACGCTCGCCGACGGCGGCCGCGGCCGGTTGACGCTGGCCGCCCCGGCGGACCCGGCCGCGGCCGCCGCTCACACCCACCGGATCGTGGCGACGTTCGAACAAGGCCCCCCCGCTGCAGCTGAGGCGTTCTTCACGGCTGTACGCCATCTGCCGTTCACCGCCACCGAGGTCGCCGCTGCCGTGTCCGAGCTGCCGCTGACGAGTCACCTGGCCGACCGGTGGGCCGACAAGCCGCTGTCCGGCGTCGGTGTGTTGCTGACGATCCACCACATGCGCGACTTCCTCGTGCTGGTCGACAGTCTGCTCGCCCTCGGCGTGGACCCGGGGCACATGACCGTGATCGACAAGGAGTACCCCTACGCGCACACCCACCGGGTGGACGCGCACCTGGTGCAGCGGCACGGCATCGCCGTGTGGCGATACCGGGACCTGCGGGCGGGGATCGAAGACCACACCGCCCGGGTCGCGGCCGCGGGCAAGCGCACCGTGGTCATGGACGACGGCGGCTACGTGATGCCCACCGTCCTTCGCGAACTGCCCGAGCAGGCGGACCACTTCGTGGGGCTGGTGGAGCAGACCACCTCCGGTATTCGCAAGGTGGGAGGGCTCGACCTGCCGCTGCCACTGTTCAGCGTGGCCGAGAGCGACATGAAGTCCATGATCGAGTCGTACGGCATCGCCGACGCGGCCGTCCGCAACACCCTGCGGCTGCTGCCGGACGAGAAGCTGGAGGGTCAGGCCGCGCTCGTGCTCGGCTTCGGCCGGATCGGGCACGAGGTCGCCCGCGTCCTGGAGATGCGACGGATGCGGGTCGCGGTGTTCGACTCCGACATCACCCGCCTGGTCGCCGCGCACGAGGAAGGGTTCCTCACCGGTAAGTCACTCGAGCAGCTGGTGCGTACGCACCAGCCGCGGCTGGTCATCGGCTGCGTCGGCAGCCGCAGCTTCGGCGCGCCCGAGGCCCGACTCCTGCCGGAGCGCTCCTTCCTGGTCAGCACCACCAGCCGGAACTTCGAATTCGACCTCGACGAGCTGCGCGCCGCGAGCACCGCGGTGACGGACCGGGGCGTGCTCGGAACCGGCTACCAGCTCGCCGACGGCCCCGAGATCGTCGTCCTCGGGCACGGCATGCCGATCAACTTCCACTACGCCGAGTCCCTGTCCAACCGCTACGTCGACCTGGTCCTGGCCGGACTCGCGGTCGGCGCGGTGGCCCTGGCCCGCGGCGACGAGCGGCTACGGCCCGGGCACAACGTCGCCGCGACCAACCTGATCCTCGCCGAGGCGGGCATCGTCGATGACTACTACCGCCTCTACGGCCCGGCCGCCGGCGGCGGACGTGGCTGAACGGATCTTCACCCTCGACGACCTCACCGGAGCCCACTCCCGGTGCGGCTGCCTGGCCTGCAACCTCAGCGCCGTGTTCGCCGAGCACCTCACCGCCCTGCGCACCGGCTGCCCCGGCGCCGTCACCACCCTCGGCCACCGCGGCCCGTCGCCCGGGACGACCGCGGTGCCGCACTTTCTCGCTGTACGCCTGGACAGCGGGATCGCGGACCTCGTGGTGTGGGAGGAGATGCGCCCGCACCAGCTGACCGCCTGGCTGCCGGCCCCGGACGCCCGGGCCCGGGTGCCGCAGCTGGCCGCCCGGATCCCACGCCTGGTCCGTGTCCGCCAGGCCATCCGCACCGGCACCTTCACCCCCTCCGGAGCGGCCGGAGATGCCTTGTCCGCCGGAGGCAGTTACCCCTCGTTCCGCTTTCTCGTCGAACACTGGCCCACTCTCAACAAGGAGTTCACCTCATGACCGCTGCTTCCTCCTCCACCAGCCCGGACTTCGCGACCGTCGGTTCCGGCTACGCCGCGTACTCCGGCGGCGGCCGTGGCCGTCTGCGCCACGACATCACCGCACGCCGCGTCCTGGCCGAGCTCGGTGAGCGGTCTGCCCGCGTCCTGGACGTCGGATGCGGCGACGGGGAGATGGTGCTGCGCCTCGCGGCCGCCGGACACCACGTGTCCGGCGTGGAGAAGTCGCCCGGCATGCTCGAGGCCGCCGCCAAGCGGATCGCCGCCGTCCCCGAGATCGCCGAGCGAGTGACCCTGAGCGAGGGCGACATCTACACCCTGCCGTTCGACGACGCCGCGTTCGACGCGGTCGTGTGCCACGGCGTCGTGATGTACTTGGCCGACTCCGCCGCCCCCATCGCCCACCTCGCCCGGCTCGTCGCCGACGGCGGCATCCTCAGCGTCCTGACGAAGAACCGGCTCGCCGTGGGCGTGCGCGAGGCGCTGTCCGGCGACTACGCGTCGGCCCAGGCGCAGATCGAAAGCGGGCAGGCAGCCAGCGTCGGCAACCTCGGCATCACCACCCGCGGCGACACCCCCGACCACCTGGACGACCTCGCCCGCGCGAACGGGCTCACCCCCCTGCCGTGGCAGGGCGTGCGGATCTTCCACGACCACCGCACCGACTGGAAGCCCACCGAGGAGGAGTACCAGGCGGCGCTCGAGACCGAGTGGGCCGCCTCCAGTCGCAGCCCGTACCGGGAGCTGGGCCGCCTGGTGCACGCCGTGGCGCGCCGCGAGGCCACCGCATGACCAGCGGGGTCATCCGGCCGCTGACCATCGCCCACCTCGCCCGGTCCCTTCAGGCCCGGGCGGGGCAGCCGATGGAGGCGCTGCGCTGCTACGAGTCGCTCGCCGCGCTGTGGATCCGCTGCTGCGACACCGCCACGCCGGGGGCCCGGGCGCTGCGGGAGATGACGTTGCGCGCCGCCCGGCGGCTCGCGGCCGGCGAGACCGCCCTCATCACGCCCGAGTTCGACCGCATCCCCGACCGGCTGACCAGGGACGCTTCCCTCGTGCGCCTGCCGGCCTCCCTTGCCGTCCAAGGTGTGGAGTGCCCAGACGCCCTCACCCTGGCCGAAGCATGGCTGGGAGCCCGGCGGGACGCCGGGCCGGTTCTCGTCGCCGGGGTGCGCACCGGCGGGGCGTATCTGGCGCCGCTGGTCGCCGCCCGGCTGGAGGCCGCGGGCCTGGATGTCCGGGTGACGAGCGTGCGGCCCGGCGAGGACCTGGACGTCCGGGACCGGCGGGTGCTGCTCGTGGACGACCCGCCGCTGACCGGCCGCACCCTGCTCTCCCTCGCCCAGAGCGTGCCGGGACCGGCCGGCGGCGAGGTACTGGTGCCCGTCTTCGACCCCGCCGACGTGCAGGGACTGCGTCAGGAGGGGATCACGGTCACCGTGCTGCCGCGCGAGCGGTGGCAGTCCACCCGCCGCCTTCAACCGGACGCCCTGTCCGCCTACCTGGACGCGCACGCCGATTGGCAGGACGCCGGGCCGGCGCCGGTAGTGGAGGGCCTCGTGCCCGGGCGGGAGAACTCCGCCCTGACCCCGTGGCCGGGCGTGCGGCGTCGTTCCCCGGCCCGGGCCGCCGTCCGGCTGACCACCTCTGGGGGCCTTCGGCACGCGGTCGCCGGATGGGTGCCGCCCGGGATCTTCGGCGACACCGCCCGGGCCGCTGCCACCTCGGTGCGCAGCCCCGTGGTCCCGGCCACGCTCGCCGTGGCGCCCGCGATGGTGGTCAGTGAGGGCCTCGCCCCCGCCGCTCCCCTCGGTCCCCAGCCGGCGCCCGGGAAGCTGGAGGAGGCTGTGGACTACGTCCTTGCCCGCGCCCGGCAGCTCCCGGTGGAATCCGCGGTCCCCGGCGGGCCCATGCCCGCGGTTCTGCAGGCGGTGGCCGGGGCCCTGACCGGAACGGACGCCGCGGTGGCGGCGCCGGCCTCCGCGCGGATGCTGCAGCTGCTGTCCGCGCTGGCCCCGGCGCTGCCGGACAACCGGTGCGAGGCGGAGAAGTGGTTCCTCGACGACGCCGGACGCCTGCGCAAGACCGGGCACCTCGCCCACGCCTACCGGCGCGACAACGAGCTGCTCACCCCGCTGCTCGATCTGGCCGCGCTCTGCGTCGCCTTCGGCAGCAACCTGGACACCGTCGCCGACCGTCTCGCCCGCCGCCTCCCTGGCAGCAGGCCCTGGTATGCGCCGCTCGCTGTGGCGCTGCTGTGCTACGGGACGGCACGGGGCGCGCAGCTGCCGCGCACCTACAACCCGCAGCGGGCGGCCGAGACCGCCGTGGAGGCGTACCGGCTTCAGCGCGGCATGTCGAAGGCGGCTGAGGCCGTACAGCGCGTCCTGAGTGACCTGGTCGGCGGTCCGGAGACGGCCGTGCCTGGCGTCGTGCACCGGTGGCAGGAGCCGCCCGGGGCTCTGGTTCAGCCCCGGCTACCGTTCGGCGGCACCGCCGCCCGCCCGATCGGCCCCGGCCCGACGGGCGAGGAGACGCAGATGGCACTGAAGGCCGTCGCCCGCTGGGCCGAGGGCCGCGCCCAGGCCGTGCGCGAAGGCGACGTGCTGCTGCTCGCCCCGCTCAAGGCGCCGTCGGCCTGGGACCGGGACCGGGCCGCGCTGGAGGACCTCGCCCGGCTGCTGCCCCGCCCCGGACTGCTGGCCTGGTGCGGTGTACCGGTCGTAACGCTGGGCGAGGTGAGCTGATGCTGGTGTTCGACTTCGACGGTGTCCTGCACGACTCCCGCGCCCGGGCCTGGCGCTGCTATCAGGACGCCCGCGAGGAGATGGAGCTGTGGGCGCTGCCTGACCTGGCCGGGCCCGACGACCTGCCGGTCGTCTACCAGGGCGTGCTGAGCGCTTCGTTGACCCGCTGGATCGACTTCGAGATCGCCGAGCGGTTCTGGAAGCGGCACGCCGAGCTGACCGCCCGGGCCGCCGCCGGCGAACCGCACGGCGTCATCTCCGAGTTGGCCGACCCGCTGGCCGGCCTGGCCGCCGGGCCCGGGTACGCGGTGGTCACCGGAAGCCACCACACCACCGTCCGCACCCTGCTCGCCCGCACCCTCATCCCGGAGGCGATGCCCCGGATCCTGCTCTCCCGCGACGAGCCGGGCAGCAAGACCGACAAGCTCCGCGACCTGCGCACCCGGTGGAAAGCGACGGCGTACGTCGGCGACACCGGCAGCGATGTCCGGCACGCCCACGCCGCCGGTCTGACCGCGATCGCCGTCGCCTACGGCTACGCGAGCCGTGAGGACCTCACCCGAGCCGAACCTGACCGGCTGCTGGACGCCCCGGCCGACCTGGCCGCCTGGTGCCGCATTCAAGCCGCCGGCCCCACCACCGCACCGGAGCCGTCCACCGCCACCTGACCGCATCCCGAACACCGCCCGCCCTCCCCCGGGGACCGCTGCACACCCCGGGGGCCGGCAGGCCCTACCCAAAAGGACATTCCCCATGGCCGACACCACCACTGCGGCACTGGACCGGCTGGCCCGTGCCGTCACCACCGCGCACCCCGCCAGCCGCCCGCTGACCGATACCGACAGGGCCGCCCTCGCCCCCCTGCTCACTTCACCCAACGACATGCGGGCCCGCCTGGAGGCCCACCTGGAGGGCGCGCCGGGGCGGGTGAGGGTGAGCGGCGCCCTGGACCGGCGCCTGCTGCTCCTGGAACGCCCGAGCGGCGGGTGGGTCGCGGCCGACCTGTCCGGCGCCGAGCACACCTCCCGCCACTGGCCGCGGTGGAGCGAGGGGCACGTCCGGCTGGACACGCCGGAGTCCTGGCTGTCGCACGCCGAGCTGACCGAGACCGCCGTTTACCGGCTGGCCCGGCCGGACGTGCACCTGATGGCCCTGTACCACCCGGAGTTCTTTCCGCTGCCGCGCTTCCCTCTCGGGATCAGCGACGTGGCCCGCGCGGCCCGCTCCACGCTGATGGGCACGGTCACCCTGTCCGACATGCAGTTAGGCGTCACGCTGGAGGACCTGCTCAAGCAGCTCACCACCCAGGCGCCGGACATCGTCGGCATCTCGGCGACGTTCGGCCAGCACGACCTGATGCTCCAGCTCCTGGATGCGGCCTTCGCCCTGCCCACCCCACCGCTGGTGGTGGCCGGCGGAAGCCTCACCGCCCGCAACGAGGCCCTGCTCCTGGAGCGTTACCCCGACCTGCTCGTCGCCCGCGGCGGCGGCGAGGCCACCATTGAAGGTGTCCTGGCCCACTGGCACGGCGACATCCCGCGCCAGGAGATACCAGGCATCGGCTACACCGGTGCCGCCCGCGGCGGCGGCATGGCCATCGGCCGGCGCCGCACCGCCAAGCCCGTCTCCCGCGACACCGCCAGCGACATCCTGCCCGAGCTCGACCTGCTGCCGGCCACCTTCGCCCACCACGGTGTGGCCCAGCTCGAGACCAGCCGCGGCTGCACCAACACCTGCTCCTTCTGCCCGCGCGGCCACAAGGGCCTGTGGGCCGGCGCCGCCCCCGGCAAGCTGCCGTGGATCCTCGACGAACTGGGCCAGGTCTTCGACCGCCACCCCGACATCTCCCGCACCCTCTACCTGGTCGACGAGGAGATCATCGGCGCGGGCGACGACGCCGTCAGCCGGGTCCTGGAGCTCGCCCGCACCCTGCACGAGGCCGGGTTCACCTGGGAGTCCAGCTGCCGCATCGACCAGACCGTACGCACCGACCAGGACGAGGCGTGGCACGTCGAGCGGGCCCGCATGTGGCGCACCCTGGTCGCCCTCGGCCTGCGGCGGATGCTGTTCGGCGTGGAGTCGGGCGTCGACTCGATCCTGACCCGCTTCAACAAGGAGACGACCGCCGAGCAGAACGCCCTGGCCATCCGGACCCTGTCCGCGCTCGGCGTCCCCACCCGCTACACCTACATCACCTTCGACCCGCTCATGAGCCTGGACGAGCTGAAGGCCACCCACGCCTTCCAGGGGCGCACCGATCTGCTGCTGCGCCCCGAGCCCGGCCTGGGGGCGCGCCAGATCGTCCGCGGCGTACGCGACGAGGAGTGGGTGGCCGCGCACACCACCGGCCGGCCGCTGCACACCGGGATCAGCTACATGCTCGTCAGCATGGAGTGCCTGATCGGCGCCGCCTACACCCGGCAGGCGAGCGCCGAAGGGCTCACCGGGCAGCCGGAGCCGCTCATGGGCCGCGTCGCCTGCCGCTACCGGGACTGGCGCATCGGCGTCGCAAGCGGGTGGGCGCAGCGGTGGGTGGACCGCCACTTCGCCCTCGACTACACCTTCAAGAGCCTGGAGAAGGTCCTCGACGGCCCGCCCAGGCACGCCGTCCGGCAGGCGCGGGTGGTGCTGAAGGACGCCGCCTACGAGGTCCTCGGTGACGTGATCGGCGCCATCGAGCAGTACGACCTCGAGCGGCCCGAGCAGGAGGCAGCCCTGTCCGCGCGCATCGAGACGGCGCTTCAGGCGCGGGCCGGACTGCTGCGCGACCGGATGGCCATCACCGCGGCGGAGGCCGGCCGGCACCTGTCCGGTGAGCACGCGGCCACCCTCGCCCGGGAGCACGGCCGGTGGACGTCGGCGACGAGCTGGGAGCTGATCAACGCGGGCGAGTCCTGTGCGTGAGCGTCCGGCCAGGGCCCGGGCGTCCCGTCACCGCGTTGCGGTCGGGGCGCCCGGCACCCCGTGCTCAGGCGCCGGTCTTCTCCGGGATCGGCACCCAGTTGAACTCCGGGCAGAAGCGGGCGTACGTCGTCAGCTTCCACGTCGCGTACTCATCGGTGCGGCCCGAGCTGCGCAGCAGGTGCTTGACCCAGGTGTGCGCGATGCGCTCGTCCAGCGTCATGGTCGTGTCGATCTGGTCGAGCATCCGGCAGGCGACGGCGTAGTCCTCGACCGTCAGCGCGCTCAGATCGATCTCGATGCCGTCCAGGGTGAAGGAGAACACCAGCCGCGAGGTGGAGAAGCGGGTCTTGCGCTCGCCCAGGAACGTGGTGTGGGGCGCCAGGACCTCCCGCAGGCGGTCGCGGTCTTCGACCGGGTAGCCGATGCCCAGGTCCAGGTCGGAGCTCTCCAGGTTCAGCCGGGTGCCGAAGGAGCCGACGTCGCGCGGCTTGTGCCCGGTCCACTCGCTGATCATCGCGGCCGCCTCGGCGCGCACCCGCTCCAGGCGGTCGTCGTGGACGCGCATCTCCTCGTAGAAGGCGCGGGCGCGGTCGAACTCGGCGTCGGTGAAGTCGCCGCGGTCGACCCAGCGCCGCTCAGCGATCGCGTTCAAGTCAAGTTCGGTGAAGGGAGGTTGTGTCGTCACGCGAGGCACCATACTCACTCCCGCACACGATTCATCAGTGTTTGCTACTAATTGAGAGGTAAGAGGTACTTCCTGTGAGTGCTCCGACTTCCCCCACACGCCGCACGCTCGCCCGCGGCCTGTCCGTTCATCCAATCGGGATCGGCGCCTGGGCCGTGGGCGGTGCCGACAACAACCTCGGGCTGCCGATGGGCTGGGGCACGGCCGACGACGCCGCCTCCCGCCGCGGCCTGGAGAGGGCCTACGAGCTCGGCGCGAACCTCATCGACACCGCAGATGTGTACGGGCACGGGCACTCCGAGCGGATCATCGGTGACTTCACCGCCACCGTCCCCCGCGACACCGTGGTGCTGTCCTCCAAGGTCGGCTATCACCGCGGCACTGCCCGGCACGCCTACCTGCCCGCGGCCATGCGCCGCCAGCTCGAGACAAGCCTGGAGAACCTGCGCACCGACCGTCTGGACATCTACTTCTTCCACAACGCCGACTTCGGGCCCGATGACCGCTACCTGGAGGAGGCCGTCGCCCAGATGCGCGACTTCCAGCGCCAGGGCCTGGTCACCGCCGTCGGGATGCGCGGCCCCCACCGCCACGCCACCGAACGGGTCACCGTCGCCAAGGACCAGCGCGGCGACAAGTACGCCCGGTTCGCCCACCTCGCCGACCAGATCCGCCCCGACTACCTCGCGGCCCGCTTCAACGCCCTGACCCCGCCCCCCGCCGCCGGCCGGCCGGACATCTTCGCCCTCGCCGCCTCCCTCGGCGCCAGCGTCCTGATCAACAAACCGCTCGCCCAGGGCCTGCTCACCGGCAAGTACGACCCCGACCACCCGCCCGTCTTCGCCCCCGGCGACCACCGGCTGCGCAAAGCGTGGTTCACCCCCGAGGCACTGCGGATCATCTCCGACGGCCTGCGCCCGCTCCGGGAACGCTTCGGCGACAGCCCGGCCGCACTGACCCGCGTCGCCCTCCAGGTATGTCTGCAGCGAGCCGAGAACGCCGCCGTCCTCGTCGGCTTCACCCGCCCTGAGCAGGTCGACGCGAACCTGACCGCCGTCGGCACCCCGCTGACCGACGACGAGCTCGCCTTCGTCCGCACCACCCTCGGCCGCCTCCAGCAGAACCTGGACGCCAACAGCGAGGTCTTCCTCGACGAGAAGGAAGCTGGCCGATGAACCCCGCCTCCGAGCAACTGTCCCTGCTCGCCACCGACGCGCCCGCCCACCAGCCGGCCACCGACGCCGCGCGACTGCTGCTGTTCAACGCCCAGCACGCCTCCCCGGACCGCTCCCGCCGCCAGGCCGAATGGATCGCCGGCCAGGAGGGCGCCGATATCGCCGTCCTCACCGAGGTGTCCTCCACCCAGGGCGGCGACGCCCTCGTCACCGCCCTCACCGAGCGCGGGTACGCCACCGTGATCGCCCCCCAGCCGTCCACGCCCGACTACCGCACGGTCATCGCCTGCCGCACCAGTGCCGTCCGGACCGTCCCCAGCCCGGTCACCGTCACCCCCCATCGCGCCCCGGCGGCCCGCGTCACCGTCGGCGGCCACGACATCGGAGTGCTGGGCCTGTACGTGCCCTCCCGCGGACCGAAGGACCAGCGCAACGTCGCCAAGCGCGCCTTCCAGGAGTCGGTCACCGAGAGCCTGCCACGGCTGCTCGCCGCCTTCCCGGACATGCCCGTCATCGTGGCCGGGGACCTCAACGTCATCGAGCGCGGCCACCAGCCCCCGCACAAGGTGTTCGGCGACTGGGAGTACGACTTCTACGACTCGTTCCAGGCCGCCGGCCTCACCGATGCCTTCCGCCACCTCCACCCCGACGAGGTCACCCACTCCTGGTTCGGACGCAGCGGCAACGGCTTCCGCTTCGACCACCTCTTCGTCTCCACACCCCACGCCGAGCGCCTCCTGGCCTGCGATTACCACCAGGAAGCCCGTGAAGTGGGGCTGACCGACCACGCAGTCATGACGCTGCGCCTCGGCCTGCCGCCCGCCCCGGGCGAACAGGATGAAGCCCCAGGGAGGGGGGCCAGCTGACAGCTGGCCGCCGCAGCGATCGAACGTCGGCGTTTCGGCCAACCTCCCCCGAGCCGCAGGCCCTTGCGTGGCAAGGGTCGATGCACTGCGCACCCTCGGAGAACCGCCGAATTACAGGGTGTGCAACGCGTCCGAAAGGAACAGGTGCTCGAAATCGTGCGGCGTCGTTGAGCACGGCGACGCCACCGCCACGTCCACGAGAGGGGAACACATTGACGCCAGTCGAACCAGGCGGCGACAAGACCCACGAGGACCTGATCTCCCGTAAGCGTGGCGCGTACCGGGGCGTGTGCACCGCCGAGGCCCCCCAGTACGAGATCGCGCCGTCGACTGGCGGCGCACCCGGCCCCCGAGGCGCCAAGCCGTCCAGCAACGGAACGGCGACCTGAACCACTGGAGCTTCCTTCCCCCGCCTCCCCTCCCCCGACATCGAAGGCGAGACGACGTCCATGCCACCCAGCTCCACCGCGATCCGCAAGACCGTCCAGGCGTACCTCGGCCGGCACCCCGGCGAGCGTGACGCCCTGGCCGAGCTCCTCGCCGCGCTGGACCGGCCCGTCGACACGACCGCCCGGACGACGCTGCCCGGGCACGTCACGTGCAGCGCCGTCGTCATCGACCGGCAGGCCCGGGTCCTGCACATCCGGCACCGGGCCACCGGCGGTCTCATGCTCGCCCCCGGCGGCCACATCGAGCCCCAGGACCGCACACTGCTCGCCGTGGCGCTACGCGAGGTGACCGAGGAAGCCGGGATCCCGCCGGGCGCCCTGTGCCTGACCCGGCAGCTGCTCGGTACTCCGATCGACATCGACGTCCACGACATCGACGCCAGCCCTTCCAAAGGGGAACCGGCCCACCGCCACTACGACGTCCGCTACGTCTTCTACCTCTCCGGCGAGGAACCGCCGACGATCGCGCTGCAGGACGAGGAGGTCTCCGGCGCCCAGTGGCTCCCGCAGCCGGAGGTCACCTCACCGACACTGCGCGCCAAGCTCCTCGCTGCGGACCTGGACGGCCTGCCGGAGCCGGTGAACGCTTCCGCCCTGATCCACGACGGGCCCGGTACCTGCTTCATCTGCGTGACCACAAGCCCGGCGTCATCTGGGAGTCGGGGGCGTTCGCCCTTCTCGGCGGGGGCCGCACGCACGACGATCAAAGCCTTGAGGGCGCCCTGCTGCGAGAACTATCCGAGGAGGTGCCCGACCTCCGCCTCGAGGACGTGAAACCCTACGCCGTGGAGGCCGCGACCAGCATCGACGGCCTCAGCGTCCCGGTACAGGTCTTCGCCGGCCGGTGGCGCGGCAACCCCGACCGACTCGCGCTGCACGAGGGCGTGCTGCTGCGCTGGTTCACGCCCGAGGAACTGGGCCGGTTGCGCCTGAGCCCCGCCACCCGGGACCTAATTCGCCGGCATGCGGCCGAGAACCCCCCGGACAACCAGCCGGCCACGGCCCCGCCCGTCTGGGACGGGGGCAGCCGGACCGTACTGAACGGCATCGGAGTCCATCTCCACCTCGAAGACGCCGAAGGCCGGGTGCTGCTCGGCCTTCGTCACCCCGACTCGAAATACGCGGGGAACACCTGGCACTACCTCGCCGGGCGGTGTGAGCAGGAGCCCGCCCTCGCGTGCCTGCTCCGCGAGGCGTGGGAGGAAGCAGGGCTGGTCATCGACCCCGCCGACGTGGAGCTCGTGCACGTCGTGCACGTCGTCGACACCCCGGGCAGCCTCCCCCTGATGCAGCTCGTCTTCCGAGCTCGCCGGTGGGAGGGCACCCCCAAGGTGCGCGAGTCCGACAAGTGCCTGGCCTGGCAGTGGTGGCCGCGGGACGAACTGCCGGACCCGATCGTCTCCTACACCCGCACAGCCATCACCGCGATCGCCAAAGGCCGCGCCTATTCTCAGCTGGGCTGGTGAGCAGGGTGAGCGCACCCACCTTCAACGGGCCCGGCCCGCGGGCCGAGACCGAGCCCAGATACGTACTGCGGGGGCTCCCGGCGGAGCCGAGGGAGGTGCCCTGTGCCGCCTTGCACTGAGCCCCTCTCCGCCGCCGGCACCTCGCTGTGGCAGCACCGGGACTTCCGCCGGTACCTGACCGGCCAGGCTGCGAGCGTGACCGGCAGCTCGATCACGCAGATGGCGCTGCCGGTGCTGGCCGTGCTCCACCTGGACGCGAGCACCGCCCAGGTCGCCTGGCTGGCGTTCCTCGGACAGCTCCCTCCCGCGGTGCTCGCCCTGCACGCCGGCGCGCTCGCCGACCGGCACTCCAAGCGACGGCAAATGATCTTGGGTGACCTGGTGAGCGCGACGGTGCTCGCCACCGTCCCGGTCTCGGCCGCGCTGGGCACCCTCACCCTCACGCAGCTCATGATCGTCGCCGTGGTGCAGGGGGCGGCGAGCGTGCTCCACGACGCGGCGGCCATCAGCCTGCTGCCCAGCCTCGTCGACCGGTCCTTGATCCCGCGGAGCAACAGCCGGGTCGGCGCACTGTTCGCGGTCGCCGCGACCGCCGGAAGCCACCTCGGCGCCGCGCTGACCGCGCTCCTCGGGCCCGCCCGGGCCCTGCTCGGCGACGTCGCCTCCTGCCTGATCAGCGCCGTGTGCACCGCCCGCATCCAGACCGCCGAACCCGCCCGCGCCCGCCCGGAGATCCGCCGGCTGCGCGGTGAGATCGGCGATGGTCTGCGGTACGTGCGCGGCGATGACCGGCTGTGGACCCTGACCCTGGTCAACGCCACGACGTCGTTCGCCCTCGGGCTGCTCAACACCCTCTGGGCCCTCTACCTGTTGAGGTCACTGGCGATGAGCGCGACCGTCTTCGGAGTGGTGCTGGGCCTCGGCGCGCTGGGCGCGGCCGCCGGAGCGCTCACCGCACCGGCGTTGGCCCGCCGGTACGGGCCGGGGCCGATGATGCTGACCACGCTCGCAATCACCCCGCTCACCCAGCTCCCGCTGCTGCTCGCCTCCCCCGGCCTTGCCTGGCAGATCACGATCGGGGCGGCGCTCTTCCTGCAGCTCGCATGCGCCGGCGCCGCTGGCACCACGCAAAGATCCATTCGGCAGATCGTCACCACGGCCGGGATGCAGGCGCGGATGCAGGCCGTGAGCACCTGGCTGACGTCCGGCGCCCGCCCGGCGGCCGCGCTCCTCGCCGGCGGGCTGGGGACGTGGATCGGCGTGCGGCCCGCCTTGACCGTCGGAACCTTCCTGCTGGTCGTCCCGCTCGTAGTCCTCGCCCGCTCTCCGCTGCGCACCCTGCTGCACATGCCGGACCAGCCGCCTTCCGCGCCGGGGACAGGCGGCGAGCCCGCACCGCCGTCGCCCGTACTGCGGGCGGCCCCTGCGGCCGTGCCCACGCCCCCCGCGTCTACGGAAGGTGCCCGTCACGACCGCTCGCCCGGAGGAGATGCCATGTGAACACGGAGCCGAAGACGGCGGGGATGCCGTCCGCCGTCGCGCTGGGGCCGGCGGCCGCCGCGGGTACGACACAGCGGTCCCTCCGCCAACAGTTGTCCCCTCCCGACCGGCGAACCTGCGCGCCGCAGACCGCTGTCTGGCTGGAGACCAACCTGCGGCAGGCCGCCGGGCTGGTGGTCGGCGCCAGCGTCGTCGTCTTCTCCGTGCAGGCCGCGCTGATCGCCGGGACGGTCTTCTGCCTCGTGCCGGCTGGACCGCCGTGGCCATCTCCGGTCCGCCGCCTGACCAACATGCCCTCTGCTACTTCCACTCCCGCGAAGGGCCCCGTTCATGCCTCTTGACCTCCACGAAGCGGCAAGCCGACGGCGGGCCGGCATGGTCGACCGGCTCGCGGCCGAGGGCGTCCTCACCGACTCGCTGCTGCGTGACGCGCTGCTTCGCCTGCCGCGCGAGGTTCTGCTCCCGCACGCGTACGTCCGAGTCAGCGGCCCGGGCGCGGACCCGATCGACTGGCGCCTCCTCGACGGCTCCCACCCCGACGACCAGAAGGAGTGGCTCGACCTGATCCACAGCGACGAGTCGATCCTCCTCCAGCGCGACGGCGAGCCCCTCGACGCACTCGCCCGCGGGCCGGTCACCGGAGGGCACATGACGTCCATGTCCACCTACACCCCCGCCACGGTCGAAGCCCTCCAAGCTCTGGGACTCGGCTCCGGGCAGCGGTATCTGGAGCTCGGGCCGGGCCCCGGCGTCTCCCTCGCACTCGCCGCCGCCATCACCGGCCCCGGACTCGCCACCGGCGTGGAGCGGGACGGACACATGGCGGCCTTCGCCCAGCGGAACCTGGACCGGCTCGGCGTCGGTGCGGAGTTGATCGAGGGCGACGCGCTCGACGGGCACGAGGCCCGGGCGCCGTACGACCTGATCCACTCCGGCATCGGCGTGCCGTGTGTCCCGGTGCCGTGGGTGGAGCAGCTCGCGCCGGGCGGCCGGCTGCTCACGACACTCGTGACCCGTACGCCGAGCTGGCCGGGACAGCTCCTCGTCACCCGCACCGCGGCCGGAACGGTCGAGGCGGTCCTGCGGGGCCGGCCGCGCGGGTACCGGCCCTTGCTCGGCTACCGGTGGCTCAACGCCCTGGACCACCGCGCCCGCATCAAGGCCGCCCCCGGCACGGCACGGTCCACGCGGCTCACGCCGCCACCGGACGAGGCGTACGGATACTGGCTCACCGCCGCCTACCTCGCCCCCGGTCTGGTCCGGGACTTCCAGGCCGAGACGATGACCATCGTCGCGCCCGAGAACGACTCCTGGGCCGTGGCCGGCCCTGGCGACGGCACCGTCCGAGTCCATGGGCCGCGTGACGTCTGGGCTGAACTTGAGAACCTCCACGCGCGCTGGGAGCAGGCCGGACGGCCCGAGCAGTACCGGGTCGACCTCCGCGACAGCGCCGGGGCCCAGCACGTCACCTCCGGCGTGGGCCCGAAGGCCCTGGCCTGGACGCTTCCTCCGCTCGCCGCCGTGCCCCGGCAGGCGCCATGACCACACTTCCTGGGATCGCCGTCGAACTGCATGCCCCGGACCCCACGGACCAGGCGGGGGTGGCCAACCTGCTCAGGCCCTCCCCCCCACTGGCACACCAGCCGCACACCGACAAGGAGTTACGGGTGTCCCAGCCACCACGCCCTGTTCACCCCCAAGCCGTCAGCCCCGCCGTGCCGGCCAGCTGGCCCGAGACCTTCCTGCGCCACCGCGCCGGGGACGGATGCCCCATGTGCGCGAACGACTACGCCGCGGACGACATCGGCTGGGGCCTCCTGCTCCGCCGCGGTGCAGTGGCCAACGCCTACCTGTGGCGCAGCGGACGCCTGCGCGGCTACTGCGTGCTCATCCACCGCGGTGCCCCGCACGTGGCCGAGCCCACCGACCTGTCCGAAGCCGACGCCGCCGCCTACTGGCGCGACACCCTCGCCCTCGGCAGAGCCCTGACGGCCTTCTACGAGCCCGTGAAGCTGAACTTCTCCACCCTCGGGAACGTCGTACCCCATCTGCACAGCCACATCTGCCCTCGGTACGCCGGTGACACCGACCCGGCGCCGGGCGGGCCGCTGCCCTGGGACGTACTCGACAACGGGCGCCAGGACGAGGCACAGCTGCAGGCCGACGCTGCTGCGCTGCGGACCCTGATGGAGGACGCGTGACCACCCCACCGCCCAACGAGCCCTCGGACCTGTTCACGTCGGCGGCGGCGGACTACGCCCGCCACCGTCCCGGCATCCCGCCGGAGGTCGTCTCGCTCCTCGCCGACACCATGCGGGACGCCGACCGGCCGGCCCTCCTCGACCTCGGCTCCGGCACAGGTCAGGTGCCTGCCGCCCTGCTCCCGGCCGTTCCCCGGATCGACCGCGTAGACCTGGTCGACCCGGACCAGGACATGCTCCGCCAGGCCGCCGCTGCTCTCGAACCCCTGCTGGGAGGCCGTCCATCTCGCTTCCACCCGGTGGCGGCCGAGGCCTTCACGCCCCCGTTCGACGGCAACCGGGCGGACCTGGTCACCTGCGCACGGTCCTTCCACTGGATGGACCGGTCCGCCGTCCTGAAGATGGCCGACCGTGTCACCGCTCCCGCAGCCACGGTGGCGATCATGGGGGACGGCAGCCTGTGGACCTACCGGGCGGACTGGACGGCCGCGCTCAAGCAGCTCATCCAGTCTTACCTGGGCGAGGAGCGCCGCGCGGGCACCGCCGGCGTGTATGCCGGACCGGGCCGCCGGTACGAGGACAACCTCGCCGCCTCGCCGTTCAGCCAGGTCACCGAGCGCCGATTCCCTGTCCGCCGTGTCTGGACGCCGGCTCAAGTCCTCGGCTACCTGCGCAGCACGAGCTTCGCCCGCCCGGACCTCTTCGGCGACCGTCACGCCCTCTTCGAAGACGAAGCCCTGGAGCTGCTGGAGCGGCACAGCGAGCGCGGCGGCCTCGTCGAGGACGCGGTGTTCACCGTGCTGCTGGCCCGACGTCCGGGAGGCAAGGCGTGAGCGGCGGGCGGCACACCGTGCCGGTGGACGTGCATCTACTCGCCGTCCGTGACGGAGATCAGGGCCCACAAGTGCTGCTGTCCCGGCGGGCCGGCAACGTGTACGCGGCTGGCTGCTGGCATCTCGTGTCCGGGCATCTGGACGGACCGTGGGAGGACATGGTCACCGCCCTGGTGCGTGAGGCCCGGGAGGAGGCCGGTGTCATCATCGACCGGGCCGATGTCCGGGCGGCTGTCACTGTGCACCACCGGGCCCCTGCCGGCGGCGCCCGGATCGGGGTGTTCTTCGTGGTGGATCGGTGGGAGGGCACCCCGGAGGTCATGGAGCCTCATGTGTGTGACGCCATGGGGTGGTTCTCCTTCGACGCCCTGCCGGAGCCGATGGTGGCGTACTGCCGCGCCGGGTTGGACGCCTACCGGGCCGGCGCACAGATGGCCGTGCACTTCCAGGAGCCCGGCGACCCGATCGCCTACAACCGGTCCGTCGACCGGCTGGTCCTCCTCCCTGGACCCGCCGCTCGCGGCGCGGTCCCGGACGAGGCGGTGCGCGCGTTCGCCGAGCAGGCGGTCGGCCGGATCACCGCGTGGACGGACGTGTCCTGGGCGCGGGAGGAGAGCCGCGTGTGGCGGGCGGCCGGCGCCGAGGGCGGCGAGTGGTACGTCAAGATCCACCAGAACGACCGGTTCCACCGTCGTGAAGTGGATGCCCTTCGCAGCTGGGTCCCCGGCCTCGGGGCGGCCGCACCCCGGCTGGTGGCCGCCGACCTCACACTGCGGGCTGTCGTGCTCACCGCAGTGGGTGGCCAAACCCTGCACGGTGTCCTCCACCCGCCGGAGCAGCAGCGCCTGATCTTCCACCGCATCGGGCAACTCGCGGCGGCCATCCACCACAGCGCCCCGCCCCGGCCGACCGCCGATGGTCTGCCGCTGGGGAAGCTGGAACGCCACCTCGCGGGCGCCCTGCCCCACCTCGCTCCCGGCGACGAGAAGTTCATCCGCGCCACCGCCGAGAAGGCCGCCGGCCTGGCCCCCTTGGAGGCGGTGCCCACGCATGGTGACTTCCAGCTCCGCAACCTGCGCTGGGACGAGACCACCGGTGCTCTCTACGTGATCGACTTCGAGCGGTTTGTCTCCGCTTAGTGGTCATGTCTCATAGCCGGAACGGGTGAGGCCCTGACCTGTATTTGTGCTTTGCAGTCTCTGCTGTCCCCCACGTACCGTCCCAGCCATGCAAATGATCTTCTTCAGCTCGAAGGGCTGGAAGTCGTGGGGGCTCAGCGGCCGACCCGTGATACCCGACCGCATGCCGGTCCTCGTCGATGACGACCTTCTCTTCGAGGATGAGCGCGGCGTGCGCAACACGGTCGCGATCAATACCTGGTTGCGGTGGCTGCCCCTGGATGGTGTCCCGGCGCCCAACTCCTGGGAGTTCTACGGGCGGACGCTGCGGGAGTGGTGCGAGTTCCTTGCGACCTTGGGGATCGGCGTCTTCGATGAGCGTGCCCGGCTGAAGGACGCGCTGAGTCTGTATGCGGTCGACAGGTCGTGCGGTCCGCTGAAGCGCCGGCTCGCGGCCAGCACGTGGAATCAGCAGATGAGCATCCTGTCGCGCTTCTACACATGGGCGGACCAGGAGAGTTACGCGCCTGCGCTGCCGTTCACCTACAAGGAAGCCGTCTCGATGTACGGGGACCAGGTGCGGACCCACCGAGTCAACCAGGCCCGCCGACGTACTCCGAAGCGCCATGTCACGATCCGCTACTTCGAGTCCGACTTCGCGGAGATCTTCGTCCGGGGCCTGGCGGGGCTCCGCCCGGATGGATCGCCTGATACCTCGTACCGCGGACGGACACTTACGCGTAACGCCGCGATGGGTGACTTCGTGCTCTCCTCGGGGCTGCGGTCGCAGGAGTTCACGTACCTGCTGGACGTGGAGGTTCCCCCGCTTCCGCCGAAGCCAACCGCGCTGCCGATCTCCTTCCCTGTCCCCGAGGGCGTGACGAAGGGGCGCAAGTTCCGCACGACGTGGACGTCCTACAGCAGTCTGGCTCGCCTACACCGGTACATGGCGACGGTTCGCCCCTTGGCCAGGGCCGGTTCGCGCTGGCAGCCGCCGGCCCGGTGGGGTGAGCCGCTGGTGGTGAGCGAGGCCGATGCCCGGGGCGGTCGGGTGAACGGCACCCGGGTGAAGTGGGCGGCGCTGACGCCATCCGAGCGGCGGCGCCTGGTAGCGCCCGATGGCGGATCGATGCTGCTGGGGGTGCAGGCGAGCGGGGCTCCCTTCACCGCCTGGGCCACGGTCTTCGAGCGGACGTCAGCCCGGATCCGGGAGCGTTTCGAGCCCCGCTTCCCTCACACCGCCCCGCATCGGCTCCGTCACACTTTTGCGATCAGGACGTTGGAGTGGCTGGTCAGCGGCCACTTCGTGGAGGCGGCCCGCATGGTCCACGCGACCGACACGGATGCGGCGCTGGCTCTGTACCTGAGTAAGGCGGACCCGATGATGGTGCTGCGTGACCTTCTTGGACACACCAGTGTCGTCACCACGGAAGCGTACCTACGCCGTCTGGACATGACCCGGATCTACCGCGAGGCGTATGAACGCGCCGGGCATGAGTTCGGCTTGATCGCCGAGGCCGAGGCGGATGAGGAGTTCGAGGACGAGGCGGTGCTCGTCTGATGGCCGCTCGGCTGATGGAGGAGCCCGCTCGGCTGGTCTGCTGGTTCACCAAGGGCACGACCGCGACGGTGGAGCTGTCCGAGCAGGAGAACCCGCAGCTGGTGCGCGACATGGCAGGCGGGTTGATCGGACTGATACATCCACACGGCCAGGTGGACGCGGAGACGACTGTCCGGGAGTTCGTGCGGGCGACTCGCCTGTTCGCCGCGGCGATGGCCAAACGCGGGCATGTCGGCGGCGCTGCGGAGCTCACCCGTCCTGCCCTCCTCGAGCAGCTGTGGGTGACCGGAGCCGCTCACGAGTCGATGATCCGGCGCATGCTCGCGTCGTTCGACCAGGACACCCACGCGCTGCGTCCCGAGGTCCGCGAACTGGTGGCCGGACGGGCGTACAACCAGAAGCGCCGACGGGACTCCAAGCCGCTGCTGCCCTACGACGAGACGGTCTGGAGCAGGCTGCAGGAGGTGTGCCGGGCAGAGATCCGGGGAGCATGGTCGCAGTTCGGGCAGGCTCGCGCCGCGGCCGAGAGGGGAAGGGACCCCTACCATCACGGCTGGTCACACGAGAATCTGTGCTGGTGGATGGTCCGCCATGGCCCGGAAAACGCGGTCAGTCTGGGGCAACGGGTCGGGTGGACGCCGACGATGGCCTATTTCCGTATGGGCCGCGGCGGTGACGCGCAGCGTGCCTGTACTGCTCTGTTCCCCTCCCCATCGGTGGTGATCGCCTACCAGCTGCTGTTCGGCGCGTACACCGGCATCGTCCCCGACGGCATCGCCGATCTCGGTGTTGAGGACCTGGAGTGGGCCGGAGACGCGGCGATGCTGGTGAACTACCTCAAGGGCCGGACGGCCGAGGAGAGCGTGACGCTGTCCCCGCGGGCCGTGAGGCTGGTGGAACGATGGCTTGAGCATTCCGCCGTCTCGCGCCGCTTCGCTGCCCAGACCGAAGCCTCGGAGTTGTGGCTGCGCCACGATTACACCCGTGTCGGGGTCTGGTGGACCGGCCCGTCGCGCCATGACTCCATCCAGCGATGGGTGAGACGGACGGGGTTGAAGGGCACTGACGGCAAGCCGCTGCGCATCCACCGGCACAGCATCCGGACCTCGTTCGAGTCCCACCGGGACCGCAAGAACTGGTTCGGCAGCGGGCGCGGGCGGATCGACCCGAACCACAGCCCACAGGTCGAGGGCGACCACTACCTCACGGCCGCGACCCCCGCACAGAAGGATGCGCTGGAGGCGATCGTGGAGGAGGCCCAAGGCGATCTTCTGCGTAAGGCGCTCCCGCCGACCGTGCTAAGCGACGACGACCTGGCGGAACTGGCCGACAACCTGCCCGTGCTCGTCTCCCGGCTCGGCCTGGACGACGCGGCCATCGCCGAACTGGTCGGCGGACAGCGGGACGTGTTCGTCGCCGCGTGCGCGGACCCGCTCGCGGGACTGCATGGTCCGAAAGGCAAGCCGTGCCCGGCCCGCCCGTGGGTGTGCCTGCTGTGCCCTCTCTCCCTGTTCGCGCCGAGGCACGCCGCCAACCTGCTGCGGATGAAGGCGTTCTTCGCACGGCAATGGCAGCAGATGCCAGCCGCACAGTTCATGGCCGTGTTCGGTCCGTACGCGCACCGGATCGAGCAGATCCTCACCTCCTACGATCCGGCCGAGCTTGCGCGCATGGCCACGGTGATCACCGACACCGACGACGAGATCCCCGTGTACCCCGAGGAGCGCACTGCATGATGCCGCCACTGAACCCCAGGCCGAGGCGCGTCGTCTCGCCCTTCGCCGGCGCCGAGCTGTGCCCTCTGTTCGGCTTCGCTCTGCCGCTGGGCATGACGGGACCCTACTTCGACGAGGATCGGTGGCCCTTCGACGCGGTGATCGGGCTGCCGGCCTATCTGCGGCCCAACCAGCGCGCCCTCGACTTCACGCCGATCGTCAACAGGGGCTGGAGGCTGACCGCGAAGGAGTACATCGCGGCGCTGATGGCGCCGCGTCACGACGCTGTCCGTGACCTCGCCCATGCCGAACGCACCGTTCAGACGCTGACAACTTGCCACGGCAAACTGTCCGAGCTCATACGGTGGTTCAGGTGGCTCACGGAGCAGGGCGTCACCGATCTGGACCAGGTCACCAACTACCACTGCACCGCGTACGTGGACTTCCGAGGCGAGAAGCTCGGCAATGACGGTGAGGTGGTCGCCGACTCCGCTTCGACCAGAGCCGTCGCGATGGGCGCGGTGATCGGACTCGCGCAATACCGCGAGTTGTTCAGCGGGCAGAAGTTCCGAGACGATCTTCGCCCCTTCGACGGCGCGAGTGCCGCTGGGGGCTCCGGTCGGACGGCGGAATTGGGCGGCGCGAACAAGGTGCAGCCGCTGGCGTCCGAAGTCCAGCAGCCTCTGCTCGCCGCCGTGCTGTACATGATCCAGACCCTGGCTCCGCACATCCTGCGCGAAGCCGAGGCCAAGCGGAAGCGTCAGGCCGCGGACCGCAGCCTCAGCGCCACCAAGCACCCCGGACACGGGGCATTCCTGAGCAATCTGGAGCGCCGGGTTGAAGCCGGAGAACCTCTGGAACTGATGACACCGGCCGCAGTGAAGGATGCCCATGTTCGCGGACTGCGCGAGGAGAACGACCCCCTGGCCGCTGTTTCTCTCAGTGCTCTCGCTCGGGAGTGCGGGACCCGGCAGTTTCGGGGTGACTGGCTTCCGGATCTCCGTCCCGACCTGGAGCGGGCCCTTGCCCTCGTCGGGGTCTGCGCTCCCTACGGCCGCAACGCAGCCAAGGTGGAGCGAGCCAACGGGCAGGGACACGTCGCCTGGACGGAACCGCTGTTCTCGGTTGAGCTGAAGTTTCTGGTCGGATACCTGGCCACGGCCTGCGGCCTGGCGGTGGCCGCGCTCGCCGGGATGCGCCACTGCGAGTTGGGTGAACTGGTCGTCGGGTGCCGTCAGCCGCCCCAGGAGATCGCTCCTGGCCTGTTCCGCTACCGGCTCACGGGCAAGCTCATCAAGGGCCAACCGCTCGGCGGCGTCCGGGACGAGTGGGTGGTGACCCGGGAGGTCTACGAAGCGATCGAGGTGGCCGAGCAGCTCCTCGGCCTGGACGCGGCGCCCGGCACCTCGCTGTTCCATCCGGTCTTCTGTGACACGACGTACCAGAACTTCAAAACCTGGGTGAACGGGCCGGCAGGGCAGCGGCTGGGCCTGGCCCCCATCCCGGAGGGGGCGGTGACGCCACGGGCCCTCCGGCGCACCCTCGCCGTGGAGATCGCGTATCGTCCCGGCGGCCTCCTCGCGGCAAAACTGCAGCTCAAGCACCTGTCTGTAGTCACTACGGAGGGGTACGCGGCGCGGCCGGGCGGCGCTCAGGCGAAGTTCCTCGCCGAGATCAACGAGCTCGAGGAAGAACGCAACATCGGCATTCTGACAGACGTCTACCGCGACTATCAGCGCGGGATCATGCCGTCCGGCCCCGGCGCCCGCGATCTGATCAGTCTCTTCACCAGCGTCGACGGACGGCTCCACGAGCTCGCCGAGCTCGCGCCCCAGCGCGTCGACAACGACCTGGAGATCGTCTCCATGCTCTCGACTCGGGCCCGCACCCTCCACCTGGGCACGGCGAACTACTGCTGGTTCATCGACCCGGCCAAGGCGCTGTGCCTGCGACTGGCCGGCACCCCGGACGCCGACCGGCCGCTCGCCGGGATGTGTGACTCCGCCCGCTGCCCGCAGGCGACGCACCATCCGTGCCACCGCCCGGTGTGGGAGGAATCGCGGGAGACCGCGAAGGTGTTCATCGGCAGTCTCAGCCGCCGGCAGAAGACCGAGCGGACCCGGCTGGAAGCGAGCGTGGCCCGCGCCGAGCGGGTTCTCGCCGAGATCGACCAAGCCGCCGCACGTGCGGCCTGGAAGGACGCGATCTGATGGGGCGGATCAGCGACAGCGGCCGCGCGCGCAACGAGGACGCCATCCGAGCGGCCATGGACCGGCTGCTGCGCGGGGAACTCCCGCCGGGCGGCAAATGCGATCTCAAGACCCTGGCCCTGGAGTCCGGCGTCACCCGGACCGGCTTCTACCCAAAGAAGAACCGGGACGGCAGCACCCGGCCGGGCCCCTACCAACACCTTGCCGAGGAGTTCGAGCGGCGCCTTACGGCTCTGCGGCAGGCCGGCGAGACCGTCGACCCACGGGCGGCGCAGATCGAACGGCTCAAGGCCCAGGTCGCTGAGCTCAAGGATCGCGTCGCCAAGCAGGACGACGTCGTAGCCGACCTCACCGAGTTCAAGACCGCCGCTATCTCGCAACTCGCTGCCCAGCACGACAAGATCACGCGGCTCCGGGAACAGGCAGCCGCCCTCGGCAACATCCGCCAACTGCCTGCCGCCCGCGGTGGTACGGCGCCGTACGGGTCGTGCAGCTGAGAGACATGCAGGTCACCGAGCCCGGGCCGCCGAAGACCGGGCGCAGTCGGCCCGGGACGAGGCTTCCCGTGCCCGGCACGTCGGGCGCGACAGAGCAGCCAGCCACATTGACGGACAGCTGAGATGCTGTGGCACCTGTGTTCCCCCTCATGCTGGCCGCTTGTGTGGATGACCGGTCAGACCGCCGGACATGACGCCAGCCGGTTGCGACCCTCGGTAGTCTGCACATCGTCTTGCAGGTGGACGATCGCACACGGGGGTAGGTGTGGCGCGTCAGGCGCATTCTTCACCAGACGAATCGACTTCAAGGGAGCGTCGGCCGGGCATCAAGAGGACAGCGGCCTGGCTTGCCTCCTGCTTGGTCAGTTGGGCGCTCTTCTACCCGTTCTTCGGGCCATCAGCTGCACTCCTAGGGCTGTACGTGCCGTTCTTTGTGTACTTCCCAGGTCCATCACCGATAGCCATCTGGAAGGCCGGGAAAATCGGCAAGCTTGCCGCTTCCTGGGCTTGGCAACCTCTGTTGCGACCGGAGGCCCTCGCGGTGCCGTTCGCCACTGCCGTCGCTCTGGCCTGGCAGGTCACTGTGGCACCGTCCGGAAGCTTCTACTTCTGGGAGGCCGTGACGCTCCTGCCCCTCGGCATCGTGGGCACCGTCTGGTGGGCTGGGATTCAAATAACCGTGGGAGGTGTTCCCCTCGGGCAGGAAAATGTCGGACGGGGAGGCCACCGGTCTGTACGCACCTCGGGATGGTTTCTCGCTACACACGCCCTCGTTGCTGCAGTGATCGCGGGTGGCGGCGCCTGGGTCCTGCGCACCGTGGGCCGCCCACTTGCGTTCGGCACAGCCGAAGTTGCTCCAGGCATGGAGCAAGCTGCAGACGCAGTACGTTTGCTCGACGCACAGTTCTCCACCAGCCTGTTCGGGCCGACATACGAACATCAGCAGTACTGGGTGGGACTGGTCGCCGGCGCCGGACTGCTGGCAGCTCTCTCCTCGGCCCTCCTCCGGGATCTCGCATCACGGCTCGGCACGACATCGGACCCGTTCAGCGACGCCTCCTCCGAACCACGGGCGGACGCCCCGTTGCCGGAAGCGACGGGCAAGGTGTTCCTTAGCTATTCACGCAAGGACGGCGCCGTCGCCCGTGGGATCCGAGAGAGTCTAGAAGGCAAGCTGCGCCACGTCTGGGTGGACTGGGAGGCGATCGAGCCCTCCGAGAAGTGGCGGCAGGCTATCGACGAGGGAATCCGAACTTCCGATGCCTTCATCCTCCTCGTGAGTGAGGATTCACTGCGGTCCCCTTACTGTCGGGACGAGTGCATGAAGGCAATCGATTTACACAAGCGGATTCTGCCTGTCATCATCGACCCGAACCTGGCCACGGGCGTCACGGCCGCAATGAACGAGCATGGTTGGGAACCGCTCCGCTCATACCAGAGCTTCCACATGATTGAGGGAAGCGATGAAGATCCCGACCGAGGCATTCAGCGCATCGTTTCCTTCGTCACGCAACGCCATCGCTGGGATGCCTTCCACACACGCCTGGGTAATCTAGCTCACGAGTGGTGGGAAAGTGGCCGCAAAGACGGTCTGTTGCTCCGCGCCGAGGAACTAGCTCTTGCTGAAAAATGGCAAGAGCATCCTTGGGGTGAGGAACACGAAATTGGTCTGACCGAGCGAGAGATCCGATATCTCAGTGATAGTCGGCGCGCGGCCAAGCGGCGTGCTAGACGTCTCCGGGCCGGCGTTGCCGTCGTCACTGCAGCCGTGGTCGGCCTAAGCTCGCTGGTTGTATCTGCACAGGGGGACGCCGAGAGCCAGCGACGTACGGCGCTCTCTCGGAAGCTTGCCTCCGCTTCGCTAGGTCTGTCCAAGACCGAACCGGAAAAGGCCGTTCAGTTGGCTTTGGCCGCCTACGGCCAGGAGTCCACGGCCGAGGCTCAGAGCGCATTGGCTGCACACCTGGCGAACCTCAACAACGTACGCACCATCATTCCGCCTAAGAAGGGTGTGGTGTCGCGGCTGTCCTTCAGCCCTGACGGAGGACTGCTCTTTATCGAGCGGGATTACGGCAACGTCCAGATCTGGGATGCGAATACGGCACGCAGTCGAGGAACTTTGCAAGGAACTCTACTCAGTTGGCGTGACGGCGGGGCGCGTTCCCTTACCGCCGACGGTAAGACTCTGGCGTTGCGGACCGGACAGCATGGCGAGCAGGTCGACCTAGTGGACACCGGTAATCTGCGAATCAAGGAAAGCTTCTCAGTCCCGAGGACCGGAGGCACAGGTTCAATCGGTGACAGCGGCGGCGGTCTGAGCCCAAATGGCGAGATTCTCATGGCTGGAGGATCATTCGGCGCTGGAGCATCGATTGCCGTGTGGGACGTTCCCAACCACCGTACTTTGAAGGTCATTTCGTGCGATGTGGCCGAGATGGCGCCATCAGGGGAGACCGTCACCTGCGGAAGGGAGGGGAGAGTGCAGGTGCTCGAGTTGCCAGACCTGCGGACTCGGCAAACGATCTCCACGTCGGGCTGGAGTTTCGAAGGTTACACCTCAGATGACGGTGTAGTGGTGAACTACGGTGAGACGGCGGACCTTGTAGGTGAGGCCAGGGTTTATGAGCCAGGATCCTCCCACCCTTGGATTCCATCCAAGAATATGTCGCTGAACTACGGTCTTCTGATGGAAGATGGTCGGCATGCGGTAGTCCACTCGCCAGACCTGAGGCGCTGGGAGCTGTGGGACCTGAAGTCACACAAGAGGCTGCGGACCACGACCGGCCAAAAGGAAGCTGCCCACTCCGTCCGATCGGACGCTCCTGTCGAGCCCCAGTACAGCGACACGGACGGTGACCGCGAAACGGCCACTGCTGACGGAAAACGGGTTGCAACCGTGACCAAGGATGGGTCAGTGGTCATTTGGGAACGCACGACTACCGGACGGCTCGCCGAGCACCACGCCCTCCCCAAGGCCAAGACCCCATTCAATGCGTTCGCCGTAAGTCCCAGCACGAACACCTTCGCCACGGCGGACTCTCAGCAGCCCGTGGTGCAACTGCGGGATAGCCGCACAGGAAGCCTCGCCGGCACGATCCGCCTTGCCGAGACAGGCGCGACCCTGGCGTTCAACGAGGACGGATCACTGCTCGCTGTGGCCGAACGTGCAGGCGCAGCCCAACGCTCCCCGGTCGAAGTCTTCGAGGTGCCTAGTGGCCATCGTGTAGCCCAGATGCACTACACGCCCGGCCTGAAGAGCGGTCTCCCGACGCTGCTTTTCTCCCCCGACAGTAAAGAGCTGTACGGCACGCTACAGGGGGAATCCAGGGTTGCAGAATGGGATCTATCAACCGGACGTGAGACCCGTAGTTACGGCCCAGATCCCGCCAGTAATGGATTCGCTGATCAGGCTGCACTTAGCGGGGACGGGGCAACGCTGGCCCTCACCGACCGTCAACAGACCGTCAGTTTGTGGGATACTGACTCTGGAAACCAGCTCTCCTTCAAAGTCCGCAACGCCGGGAACGCTGCGCTCAGTCCTGACGGACGCGTCCTCGCGACAGTCGGTGAGGACAACAATGACGATTTTGGTGGTGGCTCCGTGACATTGTGGGACGTCACTACCCATAAGAAGATCGGGAAAAGCCTCGTACCCGAAGGAGGTGCCTCTCGTGTGCTGTTCAGTCCCGACGGTCTCACCCTGGTTGTGATCGGAGATGGGGATGTTTCCGATGTGGCTCTAACCTTGTGGGACGTTGCAGGTCAACGACAGGTTGGTCCCGACTTGTTCGTGACACACCGCGACGTGGCTGTCGGTTTCAGCCCCGATGCCACCCGGGTCGACGTCGCAGACGGAAACGGCATCACGAGGATCCGTGTAGAACCTTCGGCGTGGGCGGCGGCTCTGTGCGGAATGCTCACGCGCCCACCCAGCAACTCCGATTGGCAAGACGTGGCACCGAGGGAGCACTACAGGTCACCATGCTGAAAGCCGCCCCGCTCACGGAACGGTTTACCCCACGTTCCAGCGGATCATCCATGCCTCATTCTGGACGGAGATGACACCTTCACACTCGGCGACGAATGCGTCAGCGAACTCCGCAGAGTGATGAGGCGTCGTGCTCCATCGTTCAAGCAGACGTTCCAGTTCCTCAGCGGTGCGCGTGAACTCAAGTTGCTGATACGCGTACCGCTGAGCGATTGCATGCGCCGTTACCGCGATCGAGACCGACGCGATAACGGCAATCCACGCTGCCGCCCGCTCCACGGAAAAGACACCCGCGGCAGCAGCGAGCACCGCACCGAAGCCCCCCAGTAGCAACTCGATCCGTTCGACGAACCGGACCTTGCGATGCATCGCCTCCGCTTTGGGCCGGTAGTACGTCGCGATCTGCTGTCGCAGGCGATACTCCACGTAGGTGCCGGCATCGACTACCGCCGGGACCGATCGCGGCTGTGCTGTGATCCCGGTGGTGTAACGCACCAGGTCGATGCCGTCGGAACGGTAGCGGCGGCTGCGCTCGGCGAGCAGTGCTGTCGGCGACGTCGCCGTGCGGTAAGGACCAACTCTCGCCAAATAGGTATACACCTCGGCCTTGAGCGCCTCGGATACGGCCCGCAGGCGCGTCCAATCGCTCAACCGATTCGGGCTGCCGCGCTGTGCCACCAGGGGAGCCGCTCCAGCAGCCGCCGCGGCGGCAAAGGCGAGTGTCTTGCCCAGTAGGGAGTTCCAGCTCATCATCTGGGACGCCGCCGTCCCCATGGCTGCTGCAGCAATGCCCAGAGCCAATGCCAACGCACGTGCCCGCTCGACCGACGCCTTGAGTCGGTTCGCACTCTGAGACCAGATGCTCTGCTGGTCCCAAACCGACGAAACTGCTGCATCCTCTGAGATCCCTGTCACCTTCAGATTCTGACGGTTCCCCCGCACGCATGCCAAGGGAGGGGAGGAGCTGCGGCGAAGCAACCGACCTGCACAGCAGAGCAGTTGGGCGGATTTTCGTCGAGACTGGGGAGGCACACCCAGTAGAGTGTGGGCTTCATCACAGCTCTGGATGAGGATAACGACACGATGCGCTGCTGCAATACGACACTGACAGCGTCGTTGGCCGCCTCGTAAAGCGACACGACCAGCGGGGGACACGGCCTCTGCAGAAACAAAGCGGTCGGAGGACGGCCCGGCCGTGCGGGACTTCGTACGGCTCTGCGACGCCTGGCACGGCCGGCCCGACCTCTTCCAGGCCGTGATGGACGGCTACGGCCGCCGCTTCACCCCGGACGAAGGGGCTCACCTCACGATCCTGTCCGTCCTGGATTCCGTCTCCGGCATCTCCTACGGCACAACCCACGACGATCCCGAGCTCGTCGAGCGCGGCCGGCGCACGCTGGCCCGACTCCGCGCCGCCCAACGCCCCTGAACACCACCACGCCTACGTACGAGGAGCAGCACGTTGACGTACACCACCCGCGACAAGTGGGAGAAGCACTTCAGCGACGGCAAGAACTTCCGGCAGGTCGGTGAGCGGGAGCGGGAGCTCCTCGCCGAGCACACCCCCGCCCCGGAGAGCGGCGGCCGCGCGCTCGACGTGGGCTGCGGCACCGGCGAGCTGGCCACCTACCTCGCCTCCCTCGGCTACACCGTGGACGCGTGCGACTTCACCGACAGCGCGCTCGCCCGGGCCCGCGAGGAGCACGCCGACGTCAAGGGCGTGCGCTGGCTGCACATGGACATCGAGCGCGACGACCCCGCCCCGCTGCATGAAGAGGGGTACGACCTGATCACGCTCCGCCTGATGTACCCGTTCGTGCAGGACAGGGGGCGCGTCCTTCACGGGCTGGGTGAGCGACTGAGGGACAGCGGTGCTCTCGTCGTCATCACCCCGGTAGCGGCCACCACGCCCGAGGAGCGGCGCGGCATCGCCTTGGACGAGGACGAGATCGCCGTGCTCGCCGCCGGATGGGAGACGGTGGAGCGGCTGGACGCGGACGGCCTGGCCGTCCTGGTCCTGCGTGGCCCCTGCCATGCCGACACGAGGGCCGTCGAGAAGCGGCCGACCACCGCCCATGCCCTGACCGGCGCCCTCGCGGTCGTCACCGACGACGCCGGCCGGGTCCTTCTCGGCCGATCCCGCCGCGGCATGCTCGAACTGCCCGGCGGCAAGTCCCGCGGTCCGGAGGGCTTCGTCGCCGCGGCGGTCCGCGAGCTCGCCGAGGAGACGGGCCTGGCCGCCGACCCGGCGGATGCGTACGTGGTGACGATGCTGGTCGACGACAGCCACGGCATCCCGCGGCTCACGGCAGTCGTCCGGATCACCGCGTGGACGGGGACCCTGACCAACGCGGAGCCGGAGCTCTTTGACCGCTGGGAGTTCTTCGACCAACACGCTCTCGCCTGTGTCGGCCCCGTCTTCGTCCCGGCCGCACTCGCGATCGACAGCGTGTGGCCCGGCGTCATCCCGGACCTGCCTCCCGTGGTGTCCTACCCGCTCGCCGCCGAGCGGCCGCCCGTGCCGGGTGAGCCGGCCGAAGCCGTCCGGCTGCGCCAGGCGATGGCTCAGACGGTGATCGACGGCGGCTGGGCCCCGTCCGAGCCCGTCCGCGACGCGCTGCGCACGGTGCCGCGCCATCGTTTCGCCCCGGAAGTGAACCTGGCGGACGCGTACGACGGCGGCGACCGGGCCGTCATCACCCGGCGCGACGAAACCGGGAGGGCCATCAGCTCGGTGTCCGCGGCCTGGCTCCAGGCCGACATGCTCGAGAGCCTGCGTCTTCGGCCGGGTGCGATCGTGTTCGAGGCGGGGTCCGGTGGCTACAACGCCGAGCTGATCGCTCACGTCGTCGGGCCCGACGGGCGCGTGGTGAGCGTCGACATCGACCCGTGGGTCGTACGCCGCACCCGCGCCTTCCTCACGGAGGCCGGCAGCGGTCGCGTCACCACCGTCGAAGCCGACGCCGCACTCGGCGCGCCCGCCCACCTGGTGCCCCGCGGCGGCTTCGACGGCAGCGTGATCACCTACAACTGCTGGGACATCAGTCCGCCGTGGCGCGATCAGCTGGCCGAGGGCGGGCGCCTGGTCCTGCCGCTGGAGATGGGCGGCTACACCCGGGCGATCGAGTTTGAGCGGCGTGGCGAGGTGCTGCACGCCCGCCGTTTCACCTACTGCGGCTTCGTCCGCGACCAGGGGCAGCAGGCCCGCCCGGCCCCGGTCGTCCCCCTGCTCGACGGAGCGCTGGCCCTGCGCTTCGACGACGGCCCCGCCGCCGGCGCTCAGGGCCTGGAGGAGGCGCTGCGCGGGCGGCGGCACGAGGTCGCGACCGGCGTGACCATGAGGGCTGCGAACTCCTACTTCGGCTCCCTTCAACTGTTCGCGGCCACCACCGTGCCGGGCTTCTGCCGGCTGGCCGCCCACCAGGAGTCCGCCGAGGCGGTGACCGGTATCGCGAAGGACCGCGACGCCCCCGCGATCCTCGGCGAGGCCTCGCTGGCCTACCTGATCCACGTCCAGACCAAGGACAGCGACCGACGGGAAGACAAGGAGTGGGAGTGGTTCGCGTACGCCTTCGGCGAGCAGGGGCCCGAGCTCGCCGAGCGGCTGGTGGCCACGGTGCTGGACTGGGACCGGCACATCCGCGCCGAGGCCAACGACGAGCACGCCGACCCCGTCCTGACGGTCCACCCGGCCGGCACGCCCGACGATGCGCTGCCCGCCGGCGACGTCCTGGACAAGGTGAACTGCCGCTTCGTGTTCCGGTGGCCGGGGCGTGACGTTGTGCTGCCAGGGCCCGTTGAGCGTCCTGTGGCCGACGCTGTGGCGGAGGGGGTGTGACGGTGGAACCGGCAGTGGGACAGGTGGTGTTCGTCGCCCCGGCGGAGCGCGACGAGCTCGACCGGATGCGGCGCGCGCACGCGGCCGCCGCCAAGCAGTTCCGGGTGTCCGCATCGGGGCCGGAGGTATGGGGGTGGCAGGGCCGCACTCTGGGGCGCCGGGCCGGGGACTGCTGGCTGCGCATCGTCTCGGCCGAGGCCGGCAAGGCGGGCGGGCGGCTGTGGGAGGGAACGGCGACCGCTGACACGCACGTACCCCGGGCGGTGCCGCGGCCGCGGCTTCGCGGCGTTCTCGACTGGGCCTCCCGAGACGTCGCCTACCGGGCGGAGCTCACCGAGTACGTGTCCGTCCAGCCGGTCACCAGCGGCACTCCCGCGCTCGACCAGGACATCGCTCTGCCCGACTCGTGGTGGTCGGAGCTGAAGTCTGCGCTCGGGGCGCTCGCGACGGTGCCCACCGACCGGGAATCGGTACGGCAGAACTGGGTCGACCGGAACTTCCGCCGCTTCCTCGGCATCGACCCCATCCGGATCCGTGAGACGACGACCGGGCACGCCGATCTGCACTGGGCGAACGTGACGCGAGCGCCCCTGGTCCTGTTGGACTGGGAGAACTGGGGTCGGCTGCCCGTGGGCTACGACGTGGGGCTGCTCCACGCGTACTCGCTGGCCGCGCCGGTGACCGCCGCCCGGATCCGGCGCGAGTTCGGTCACGTCCTGGCCACCGAAGCCGGCCGGACCGGAGAGCTCATCGCCCTCGGACAACTCCTCCAGGCGTGCTCCCGGGGCGTCCACCCTCACCTCGCCCCGCTCGTCGCCCGCCAGGCCGAGCACCTCACCGGCATCCCCCTCCCCACGCCCTGACCGGCCCCGACGGCCTGGAGGAACCCATGTCCCGCCCACGCGTCGACGTCGTCGTTCTGACCATGAACGACCGCCCTGCGGAGGAAGCAGCCGCGCAGGCCACACTCCTTGCCCAGAGCGGCGTCGACGTGCGGGTGGTGGTCGTCGGCAACGGCTGCAAGCCCGAGGCCGTGCCACCTGGTGCGCTCACCGTGTGCCTGCCCGAGAACATCGGCATCCCCGGCGGTCGCAACGCCGGCGCCGACGCGCTGCACGAGGCGGGCGATCCGGCCGACTGGCTGTACTTCCTGGACAATGACGCTCGCTTCCCCCGACCCGACGTCCTCGCCCGGCTCGTCGCCGAGGCCGAGCGGCATCTAGAAGCCGCATGGGTGCAACCCCGGCTGACCGGTCCGGACGATGTGACCACCCCGCGCCGCTGGGTCCCCCGGCTACGTGCAGCGAACCCGGGGCGGGCCGGGAGGGTCACTTCGATGACCGAGGGCGTCGTCCTGATCCGGCGCGCCGCCTTCGACAAGGTCGGCGGCTGGGAGGGCAGCCTGTTCCTGTACCACGAGGGCTCCGACCTGGCCTGGCGGCTGTATGCGGCAGGCTGGAGCGGCTGGTACGCCGCCGGCATCCGTATGCACCACCCGCTCACCACACCGGCCCGCCATGCGCTGTACCACCGGCTCGCCGCCCGCAACCGGATCTGGATCGCATACCGCAACCTTCCTGCCCCGTTCGTCCCCCTCTACCTGGGCGCGTGGACTGTGATCACCCTGGCCCGGGCCGTACGCGGCGGCGGACTGCGCCAAACGCTGCGCGGGATGCGCGATGGCTGGACGACCCGGCGTACGCAGCCGCGGCGCCCGATGAACTGGCACACCGTGTACCGGCTCACCGCCGCCGGACGTCCGCCGGTCATTTGAACCTCCCGCCCGCCCACCACTTCGAGGAGACCCCTTCGCATGAACAGCCCGCCGCTGCCCTCGCTGCTGGGGGTGTTCGCGCACCCGGACGATGAGAGCCTCCTGGCCGGCGGCGTACTCGCACAGCACCACGCTGCCGGGGCACGCACCGGTGTCGTCACCGCCACCTGGGCGCAGGACAGCAGGCGCGCGCCCGAACTCGCCGCTGGCCTCGCTGTCCTGGGCGCCGGTCCCCCGCGGCTGCTCGGCTACGGCGATGCCCGCAACCCCGAGTCCGCTCCCGCTGAGTCCCGCCTCGTCGACGCGCCCCTCAACGAGGCCATCGGTCGCCTCGTCGCCCACATCCGGGCTTTCCACCCCGAGATCGTCGTCACTCACGACGCTCTCGGCCAGCTGACCGGCCACCCCGACCACGTACGCACCCACCAGATCACCGTGCTCGCCGTCGAGGCCGCCGGTCTCAAGCCTCTCTACCCAGAGGCGGGCACCCCCTGGCAGCCGTCGGCGCTGTACGCGGCGACGCATTCGGAGGCTGGCGCGGGCCAGCTCGGGACCCTGCTGGAGAGCGTCGGGAAGAGCGTGCTGACCGTCCCCGACGCGTATGTGACCACGACCGTCGACGTCAGCCCGTGGGCCGGGGCCAAGTGGGCGGCCATCCTTGCCCACCAGGGGGAGGTCGCACGCGAGCGGCCCCTGCCCGGCATCCTCGCCCGCCTGCCCGAAGCCGAACGCAACGAGATCATCAGCACCGAGTCCTTCACCAGGCTCACCCCCGGCCCCGTCGCGGGCGATCCATCCCGGCTCCTCGCCTGACAGGCACTCCCCCGCACTCTCCGCGCGCACCGCACAACTGGAGGCCACGATGACCACCACACCTGCCGCTGACGAAACTCCGAGCGCCTTCAGCGACGAGCAGTACGGGGCTCAACGCGCCGAGGCGGCCGTGTGGGCTGGAGCGTCCGCAGTGATCACCGACCGGCGCGGCCGGGTCCTGACCGAGCGCGTCGGCTACCGCGACACCCGCCTCCTGCCGGGCGGCGCGGTAGACAAGGGCGAGTCACCCGCCCAGGCCGCCGCCCGCGAACTGTACGAAGAGCTCGGCGTCACGATGGCACTCAACCGCGGGCTCGCCGTGGACTGGGTCTCCACCGCCGGCGCCAACGCGCGCCCCGCCATGCGGTTTCCCGGCGAGGTCCTGCACGTCTTCGACGGCGGAACGTGGGACGACGAACAGATCGCCGCCATCCGGCCCCGCGCAGGTGAGATCGAGGCGGTCGAGTTCGTCGAACCCGCCCGACTGCCCGAGCTGATGTCACCCGACAACGCCCGCCGGGCCCTGTCCGCGCTGCGCGCCCGTATCAACGCCGCCGGTCCCGCCCTGCTGGAGGACGGTCTCCCGATCGCCCCCACCGTCCTAGACCGGGCCGGTGTCCTGAGCACCGCCCGCCTCCGGCACCACTTCCCCTTCCACACTGGCCCGGCTCCGGAACACCTTCCCGTACACCAGGTGTGGGGCTGGCTTTTTGCCCCAGACGGCCGCGTGCTGGTGCTACTGGAGCCGGACACGGGCGCGGCTTGCCTGCCCGGCGGCACTCCCGAACTCCAGGACCGCGGCAACCCTGTGCTCACACTGTGCCGGGAGACCCGCGAGGAGGCCGCAGCCGAGGTCGGGAACCCGCTCTTCCTCGGGCACCTCTCCGCCCCCGACGAAACGTGCTCCCGCCTGCGGTACGCCGCCGCCCTTACCCGCCTGGGGCCTGCGCCCGTCGATCCGGCCACCGGCCGCACCTACATCCGCATCCTGGCCACACCCGAACAGACCCTGGGGCTCTTCGACTGGGGCGAGCCGGCCGCCGACCAGCTCGCCGCCCTCCACCAGGCCCGCATCCGGCTCGGCATCCCCAAAGCCGTACGCCAGCCCGTCTCCGAACCGGCAGCTGGCACGCTCACCCTCTGATAGTCCTGCCCGGTTCCCAGAAGGTCGGGCCCACATCGAAGCGAGAACCCCCATGGCCAGCTCTCACACCACCCCTGCCGCCGGCGCCGAGGGAACCGGAAGTGACGAAGGGCGTCCCGGCGGCTGTCTGTGCGGCCGCATCCGTTTCACCGCACGAGGTCCGGCCGTCTTCCCCCACACCTGTGCCTGCCCCCACTGCCAAAAGCTCGGCGGCACACCAGTGATGTGGTGGGTGGGGTTCGAGTCGGTCGTCTGGACCGGTCAGGGCGGCGAACCAACCTGGTTTGAAACCTTCCCCGGTCAGGCGAAGCGCGGCTTCTGCCCTACCTGTGGCAGCAGCGTCGCGGCGATCGACAGCGACATCCCAGAGGTTGGCATCAACGTCACGGCCCTCGACGACACGAGTGGCAAAGACCTCGTGCCGATCCACGCGTCCTTCTGCGACAACGCCGTGCACTGGCTGACTCCCGTGCTGGAAACCGAGCACAACACGGTCACGTCACCCGGCGGACTTCATGATTCCTGAGTACGTTGCCGAGCTCCGTTCCTTGTTCGGCCCTGACCACCGGCTCTGGTTGCCGGGAGTGAAGGCGCAAATCGAGGCAATCCGGCCCGCGCCGGTCGAGATCGAGGAAATCGGGTTCGCCGAACCTGCTGACCTTCCCGCCCTGATGGCTCCGGGCGACGCCCGCCGCGCCCTGTCCGCGCTCCGCGCCCGCATCAACGCTGAAGTCGACGTCGAGGCGGGTGTCGTAGCCCTCCGACGTGATCCCGATCTCGTGGTGGGCGATCTGCTGAACCTTGACGATGACCAAGCCGACCCTGATCAAGCCCCCCGGTGCACGGAGACTTCGATGATCACTTCCTCGTTCGCGGCGTTCGCGCTGGAGCCCTTCCCCCGCGATCAAGCCGGGCGACGACCTGGTCGAGGCCATCACCACGGTCATGGAGGCCCAGGGGGCCGCCCTTCACGACGATGACATCATCGTCGTCGCGAGCAAGGCGGTCTCGATTTCCGAGAACCGCCGGGTGGACCTGGTCACCGTCACCCCCAGCGCGGAGGCCCTGGAGCTGTCCGCCCGCACTGGCAAGCCCGCCGAGGTGGTCCAACTCGTGCTCGATGAGTCGGTCACGCACTTCTTGGCCTGCGACCGGGGGCCCATCATCGCCCGGCACCGACTGGGTTTCGAGCTCACGTCAGCGGGCGTTGACCGGGACGGCCAGGACGGTGCATGGCTGCTGCCCAGCGATCCGGATGCCTCTGCCCGCGGTTTGCGCGACGGGATCACCAAGGCCACCGGCGTAACCGTCGCCGTGGTGATCGTGGACTCCGACGGCCGCGCCGACCGGCGTGGGGCCACCGTCATCTCCATCGGGGCTGCTGGCGTTGCCCCCCTTCGAGTAACGGAGCACGGTGGCAAGCGGCAGGAGGAGACGTTCACCGACCTCATCGCCGCCGCCGGGATCATCCTCGGGCAGCGTGGACGTGGCGCCCCGGTCGCCGTCCTGCGCGGCATCGCCTACACACACGCCAGCGATGAGGGAGTTACCGCGATGCTCCACCACCGGCCGTGACGCTGCTGATCACGGGTGCCGCCGGGTCATCGGCCCTGGATCGCCGGCGACCTCGCCGGCCATGGCGTCCCGCTCCAACTGCTCGACCAGCACCCGCCCACGACTCTGCCACCTGCGAGCGTCGCGAGGCGTTGTGGGCTGTGGCGGCTGGAGGGCTTTCCCCGCTGGTCGAAGGCGTGGCGCTCTCAGTGCACGGCGTGTGGCAGTGAGGTATTGCCTGCGGCCGTACATCAATGCCTCGCCGGCCGGTTCCCGGTGATGTGTCATGAGGATCCCGGGCCGACCAACGTCGTCTTCCGCGACGGGGTGCCGACAGCTCTCATCGACTTCGACGCCGCGGCCCCGGCTCCTTGCTGGAGGACCTCGGCTAGATGGCGTGGAAGTGTTCTTCGCGCTCAGCATGTCTCATGAGACCCGCTGTCGATCACGGGTCAAGCGCTGGGTCTGCGCAGCATCGGCGCTCGCGAGGCCCCGTGGGACATCACTCGTCCGCAGCCGCCTGACACAGCAGAAAGGAACGAGCTGCATGTCCGAGATTGTTGGCGAAGTGGTCCCCCTGCGGGGTGGCCGCATCACCGAGGGTGTCGTCCGCATCGGTGACACGGTCCGGAGGCCGACCTCGTCTGCCTCGCCGTTCGTCGCCTCCTTGCTTGATCTGTTGGAGAGCCGAGGATTCACGGGGGCTCCGCGATATCTCGGTCGGGATCAGGCAGGCCGGGATACCTTCAGCTTTCTGCCTGGCTGGGTCCCGCTCAAGTTCCGGCCATGGACCGATGCGCAGGTTGCTGCGGCCGGCACTCTGGTCCGTGCCATGCACGATGCCACCCGGGGCAGTGATCTTGCCGGACAGCATCAGGTCGTGTGCCACCACGATTTGGGACCGAACAACGCCGTCTTCCAGGACGAGATGCCGGTCGCGTTCATCGATTTCGACATGGCCGCGCCAGGCAGCCCGCTGGAGGATGTTGGCTATATGTCGTGGTTGTGGTGTGTGTCCTCGAAGGCGGGGGCTCCTCCCGTGGACGTTCAGGCCACCCAGGTGCGCGTGCTTGCCGACTCCTATGGCCTGGCTGGTCCTGAGCGTGCTGTGCTGGTCGACGCGATGCTTGAACGGCAAGCCCGCAATGTCCGATTCTGGGCAGAGGTGCAGGCTGGCTTCATGACCGTCGTGGCCACTGACCAGCAGATCTCAGATCGTATCGCCTGGTCCCGTCGCGAGCACGAACACACTGCTGAGCATCGCAAAGTGTTCGAGGACGCCCTCAAATGACGGGCCTCGGAGGAGCCGCTGATGGGCTGGCTGAGGCGATAGACGATCACTGACGTTGCCTGGGACCGCTGGGGCGGATCGGCGTGACCGGGCAAGCGCTTCGCGGGCCGCGGGAGGATCCATGGGGGGTTCAGAGCGTGCGGGCGTACTGGAAGACGGTGTCGAGCCGTTCACGCAGCCCGGGGTCGGGAATCAACTTCACGGCGCGGTTGAAGTCGACTTGGGCGGTGGCCAAATGGGCGCGCTGTTGGCGGAGGTGGTCGGTGAGGGCGGCGTGCCTGGCTCTGGTGCCGGGTCGCGTCCGGGCGGCGTAGATCATCGTGAGGGGGAAGGCAAAGCAGGCGTGGAGGAACCCGTACGCGGGCCGCTCGGTGCCGCGCCACGGGGAGAAGTAGACCTTGTCGTCGGGGATGGTGGCCCGGAGCGCGACCAGGGCGTCGTTGAGCCAGTTGTGGGCGGCTTCGTGGACGAGGTCGCGGCCCAGCACAGCAGCGTCGTCGGTGTGGTCGGTGAACACAGTCGCTGGGAGCCGGGTGATCGCGAAGCTGCGCAAGGTCTGGTCGGGGCGGCGCCGGCCAGTCAGGCAGATCACGGCGGCGTGCGCCTCGACGAGCGCGTCGAGGCCGGTGGCGGCGATGTGATCGAAGGCATCGTCGGTCAGCGCGGCCAGGGGCTCAGCGGCGCGGGTCGTGTCTCGGCCGAGGACGTAGTACGGGGTGTCGGAGTGCGGGCCACAGATCATCTGGTCCTCGGTCGGGGCGATCACGATGCGTGGGCCGAGGCGGGAGGAGTGGACCAGGCAGGCCAGGGCGGACCCGGCTGTGTTCTGGTACCAGTCGAGCGTGGTTGTGTCGCCTCGGCGGGCGGCGTTCTCGGCGCCTTCGAGACGGTGGTGCGCCACGGCATAGGCCAGTGAAAGCGCCTTGTCGCCCGGCAGCGGGGTGTGCCCGGGTTGGAGCAGCTCCAAGACGACGGCAGCGCGGTCGTGGCGGTGGGCGGCGATGGCGCCTAGGTCGAGGGCGGCGGCGATGTCGTTCATGGCGGGGAAGGCTCCTTGGCTGCGGGGCCCGGTGCCGGGCCCAGGGGCACCGGCACCGGGTCTGTGATGTGAGGCAGGCCGTGTGGCCGGCCCGATCAGCTGGCGCTGTCCGCCGCCGGGGTGGCCGGGGTCGGCTCGGCACCGGTGTCCGGGGTGCTCCAGGCATCGGCGGAGACGCTGGAGGTGTGCGCGGTCAGGCGCACCGGGTGGTCGTCGCGCAGTTGGTCCACGGCGGCGAGGAACTCGCCGCACGCATCGGTCATGTCCATCTCTTCCTCTTCTTCCTGGAGTGCGGGGACTGGCCGGGGGCGTACCGCCGAGGGGCGGACCGCGAATGGGCGGGGGCATGGTCGGATCAGGCTTCGCTGATCAGCCAGCTGATGAACTTGCGTTCGCGCCCCGCGCGGACCGGTTCGGTGCCGTGGGTGACCTGGGAGCCGTACAGCAGCGCGGTGCCGGGTGCGGGGCGCACGTTCCAGCGGGTGCGCGGCATGGTGCGGAACCAGTCGGCGGAGTGGTCGGCGCCGTCGTGGGTGAACGCCATGGCCGGGTGGTAGCCGTCACCACCGTGCTGGTCGTTCCACAGCGCGGGGTGGGAGGTGGTCTCGACGAAGAATTCCCCGCCGTCCGAGGCGTGTTCGATTACGACGCTGATTCCGGCGAGCTGGCGGATGGGGTCGGTGGGGGTGAGGGCGATGCCGTCGACGTGCGGGGTGATGTGCTGTCCGGGCGCGTACTCGACGTACATCCATTCGCGGCAGGACGTCAGGGCGGGCAGAGCGCGTCGCAGTGCGGGCATCGCCCGCTCGACGGCGTGGGCGAGAATCTTGGCGGCGGCCTCGGGCGGGGGGTGGATCTCGAGGCGGCCGGCGGGCTCGTAGACGGCCATGGCCTGTTCGCTGGTGTGGCCGGGGATGGAGTGCAGGGTGGTGGTGCGCTCGGTGTCGAAGCGGAGGACGCCGTCTTCGCCGAGGGTGTCGTCGACGACGGTGATGAGGGTGGTGATCTCGTCGGGGGTCAGGAAGTTCTCGATGCTGGAGACGGTGAGCGTCTCCGCTATGTGGATCATCGTGTCTCCCGGGTGGGGCGGGGCGGGCGGAGTGCGCAGGCGCATCCGGTGGCCGCCGGGGTGTGGCGGGCGACGTGGGTGAGGGTGCGCACGGCCTGGTCGAGGCCGGTGAAGTAGTCGGTCCACGTGCTGCCGGGGGCCGGGGTGAGGCTCAGGTTGAGGGCCGGGTGGCGGCGGCCTGTGCGGGCGCTGGTCAGGTCGGTGCGTACGACGTGCGCGGTGATGGAGGCGGGCAGGTAGCCGTCGGCGGCGGCGAGCGTGTGGCAGAGCCGGGCGGCGAGCGCGGCGTACTCGGCGCGGGTGCGCGGCAGCAAGCCGACGCGGAACGCGGAGGGGGCCAGGCCGGTGCCGGTGTGGGCGTGGCCCTGGCAGGAGTCGTAGGTGACGGCCTTCCAGCTGCGGGTGATCGTATCGACCAGCGGCCACGCCCTGTCCTCGATGCCGTCTCGCCACAGGGGGTGGTGCGGGTCGAGGTCGTCTGCTGCGTGCTGACCGGGCAGGCCGACGGTGTTGATGTTGCCGTGGTCGCTCGTCCGAAGCTGGGCTGGGGAACGGGTAGCTGCCGGATCGTCCCAGCGAGCGAGGAAGTCGTCCGGGTCGTCCATGACGTTCGGGACGGCTGCCTGCCAGCGGGCACGGAGGCAGTGAGCGCCAGCCGGATGGTCGGGGGCGGCGAGCAGGTGCGCCGTACCGTCGATGAGACGGGCGCGGTGGTCGCAGTACGCGTCGTCGCTGCCGGTCGCCTTCAGCATGCGCCAGCGGGTCGCGGTGCAGCCGCCGCCGCAGACCGCCCGGTAGGGGCAGGAGACGCACTTGGTCATCAGCTCCCGTCCGGCGGTGAGCAGCCCATTGGCGTGCTGGGCCCTGGTGACGTCCGCCTCGCTGTGGGCGGCGGCGAGCGGCATCAGATGGGCTTCGGGCCAGGGAAGTTCGTCGCACGAGCCGAGGCGGCCGTCGGGGTAGGCGGTAAAGACGTGGGAGCACTTGTGGGCGGCGAAGTGGCAGTGGGCGGTGTCCAGCCCTTTGAGGCGGCGAATCGCGGCGACGACCGGGTCGAGCTTGATCCGCCGGAAGTGGCCGGCGCCGATCCAGTGGGCGGCGGCGTCCAGGACGAAGGCGGTGTACTGCGCGGGAGTGATCGCCCAGGCCGCGCCGTCGGCACGGACCGCTCGGGCCTGGAGGCGGCGGCTGGGGCTGGTACGCCTCCCGGTGGCCTTGAGCGTCTCGGTGACGGTGGTGTCGAAGGCGGGCAGGAGGTGCACGGCGCGTACCGCGTCGAAGGAGGCGATGTGGTCGATGACCTCCGCGGCGCGGCCCAGGACGGCGGGGGTGACCACGGTGACGATGCCGCAGGCGCGTCCGCGCTCGGCCAGGAGATTCAACGCGTTCACGATGTGCGGGTAGATCGCGGTGCCGTCGTAGCCGACGCGCCAGGAGTTGCCCTGCTCGTCGCCGTCCATGGAGATGCCGATGTGCAGGCCCGGGTAGTGGGCGTCGAACAGGTCGAGCCACTCGCCATCCAGCCGCACGCCATTGGTCTGCAGGTGGACGCGGTGCACGGTGGGCTGGGCAGCGAGTTCGTCGAGAAGCGCGGCCATCGGGACCCTGCCGACGGTCAGCGGTTCCCCGCCGTGCAGTTCGATCGCGAGGGGCCGCTGGCCGAAGATCTCACCGAGGCGGCGTATGTGCTTGACGGTAATCCGGGCGCCGCCGGGGGCGAGTTTGCGCTTCTCGAAGCAGTACAGGCAGTCGACGTCGCAGGTCTCACCGCGCAGCTTGAGGACGACGGAGACCGCTGCGGCGTGGTCGGTGTCCTCCAGAGGCCGCCACACTTCGGCGCCGACGGTCGTCGTGGGGGTGGTGAGCGTGCTGGGCATCGGGACCTCCCCGGTCGCAGATGGACGGGATGGGCTCAGGCGCGGGCGCGTCGCGCGGCGGACCGCTGCCAGGCGCGCATCTGGCCGTCGGTGAGCGGGACACGGTCGTCGCCACGGCGCAGGAACCAGCCGTCGCTGTATCGCTGAGGCAGCCAGCCGAAGCCGCCGAGCCCCGCCTCGTCGACCGGCTCCGGTTTGGCATCGGTGGGCCAGAGCGCGAGCAGGGCATGGGCGAGGCGGGCCTGGACGGAGGCGAAGAAGGGACTGTGCGCGGCGGCGCTCAGCCACCGCGGCTCGGGCAGTGCGGGCACGGGCGTGAACCGATCAGCGTCGCCTTGGCTCAGCAGGCTGGGCAGCCACTTTTCGCCGAGCAGCGGGGCGCCGCCGGCGACGGCCTCGGTCTGGGCGACGACGCGGGCGAGCTGGTCCCACACCAGGTCGGCGTGCGGGTACAGGCCTGCCTGGGCCAAGCCGAGCAGGTCCTCGGCCAGGCTCGCCGCCATCTCGCACCGGTCCGCGAGGGCCCACCGTTGATAGACGGCCCGCTGCTCGGACACCAGGACCTCTGTATGGTCCGGCACCAGGGTGAGCGGACGGGCCGTGCGCAGCAGGGTGAGGTCGCTGAGCCGGGCTCGGACGATGCGGAAGGTGGCGATGTCGTCGCGGGTCACGCTGAACTGGTCGAGCAGCGTGCGCCAGTCGTGCACAGTGCTCTCACGCACCGCCCGTACGTCGACACGGACGCCGTGGATGAGTCGCGATCCCGGCCCGGGGACGGGCCCTGGGGTGATCAGGAGCAGATCCACGTCACTGTGCTGGTGGGCCAGACCTTCGGCGAGCGCGCCCACCAGCCACACCTTGGCGCCGGCGTACTCGTCGGCCAGCGCAGCAGCGGCGTGCTCGGCTACCTTCAGCCGCGCATCCAACCACGGTGTGGAGGTCATCGGGCCGCCCTCTCTGCACGGGTCAGGACACTGGCGGCGGTCGTGGCGACCCAGGCGTCGAGGCGGGCGCGGACGTCGCTTCGCTGGGCACCGATGTGCGGAGTGGCGATCAGGTTCAGCGGCCCGGGCACCATGGTGTCCGGCCACAGCGGCAGATCCGTTTCCTCGACAGGGTCGAGGGCGAGACCGCCGAGCTGGCTGTCGGCGAGTGCGCGCAGACAGGCACCGACGTCGAGCGTGCCGAGACGGCCGACGCAGAGCAGCAGCGGACGCCGTTGCCGTGCCGTGGAGAGGAACTCAGCCCCGAACCGGCCTCGGTTCTCGTGAGTGAGCGGGAGTGCCACGACGTGGGCGTCCGCCCAGGCAGGCAGGTCGCGTCCGGGCCGCGAGGGCAGGGCGTCCGGCAGGCTGGGCCGGGCCGCGAAGGCGACTTCCGCGACGTGCGGGCCCAGGACGCGCCCACAGGCCCGGCCGACCGGTCCGGCGCCCCAGATCGCCAGTCGCATCCGGGAGACGGGCGGGGCGAGGCAGTGCTGTTTGACGTGCCGCCCCTGGAACAGGGCAGCGTGCCCGTACGGCATCCGGCGAGCGAGCGCGAGCAGTGCGGCCAGAGCCCATTCAGCGACTGCGGCGGCAGCCGGCTCCGGGTTGCGGTACACGGTGACGCCCTGCGCGGTCAGGGCATCGACATCGATGCCGTCCAGCCCGGACCCAGCCCGGATCAGGTGCCGCAGCGCCGGCCACTGGCTCAGGCGCTCGGCGTCCAGCTGATGCCCCGAACGCAGCACCAGTACCTCAGCCTGGGCGGCGAGCTTCGGATCCGCAGTAGCGAGCGTGGTGATCTCCCGGATCGTGGCGGCGGGGAGGTGCTGCTGCAGCAGCGCGGTGTCGGCGGATCCCCGCACGCTGACGATCAGCGGCGCCCCGCGTACGCCGCTCACTGCCCGGTCCCGGCGGCCGGCGCGGTGTAGCGGCCGAAGGCGAGGTCTCCGGCGCCGGCGATGACCTGAAGCGGTGAAGGGGCGCGGAAGTAGTCCTCGCAGGCTGCCTTGACGCCGGGCAGCCCGTTCCATGCCTTCGGGTTCGCCTCCAGGTCGGCGTAGTCGTCGACGATCAGCGTGCCGCCGGGGGCCATGCGGGGGACGCACGCGGTCAGGCAGGTGTGGATGGAGTCGTAGTAGTCGCCGTCCAGGTAGGCGAAGGCGATCTGGTCGGGGAGCTGGTCGGGGAGGGTGTCGGCGAACCAGCCGGGGTGGATCGTCGGCGGGGTGCGGCCCCAGCGGTCATGGAGGGCGAGCACCTGTTCCGGCTCGGCGCGCAGGTAGCCGGCCTCGAACAGGTCCGGGTCCTTCGTCCCGCGTTCGGGCAGGCCCTTGAAGGAGTCGTAGACGTGGACGCGGCGCCGGTGCTGTCCGGTGGCGTCCAGGACGGCGCGCATCCACAGTGCCATGGCGCCCTGGTAGCAGCCGAGTTCCACCACGGCGCCGGGCACCTGCCGGGTGGCGAGGTGCTCGAGTTCCGTGCGGATGGCGGGCAGGCGATCGGCGTCCACGGTGTCGCTGTGGTGCTGAAGGAGCCAGTCGTGGAGTTCGGCCAGGCTCAGCACGGTGGAGGGGCGGGGGTGCATGGTCACCACCGGTCCACGAGGACGTCACGGTCGGCCGGGTTCCCGGCGAGGGCGTCGAGGAGCTGCTGGTTGACCCGCGGCAGCAGGTACTTGCCACCGAGCTCCGCAAGCGGCACCCACTCGAAGCCGACCTGAATGGGGTCGGGCGGGTTGGACTTGCGCGGCTCGGTGTCCTCGTCGAGGAGTTCGGCGAGGAAGTTGTGCTGGGTCTTGTGGACGGTGCCGAATTCGTCGTTGTACTGCTCGGGGACGTACTCGACGACGAACAGCAGGCGCGAGGTGCGGACCCGCAGGCCGGTCTCCTCCTTGACCTTGCGCACGACCGCGTCGCGCAACGGCTCGCCCTCTTTCGCCTTACCGCCGGGCAGGTTGTAGTGGAAGCCGGAGTGGTCGTCGTACGACATGAGCAGGATGCGGCCCTGGTGGACGATCGCGGCCTTGACCGACACGCTGATGCGGGGCAGAGGTGCCATGGCGCGGTGTGTTCCTTCCCTCGTCGAGCCCGCTGCGGCCGACTGGCCGGCGGATGCTGGTGGTGCGGGGTTGGAGCAGAGCGGAGCCTGGTGGAGCAGCAGGGTCGAGTGCCTTCTACAGGCAGGCGCGGGCGGTCGGGTCGGCGATCTGGAGGAGGTCGGCGACATCGGACAGTGACGTCCCGCCGGCGGTGAAGGAGCCGGTGGCCTGGAAGGACGCTGCGACGCTCCGCATAGCGGCAAGCGCGGCGCGCGACAGCTGGTTGGCGTAGATGGCCAGGGCGAATCCGGCCGCGCCGAGCTCGTCCGGAGACAGGTGCGCAAACGCGGTGGGTACGGTCACCAGCGGCACCGCGCCCGTCCAAGCGGCGGCCGTGGCCAGGGCCTGCTGCCCGGTGGGGTCCTTGGAGTGGATGAGCACCGCGTCCGCACCATCGGCCGCGTACGCTTTAGCCCGCCCCACTGCCTCGGTCATGCTTGCCCCGCAGATCAGGGCCTCGGTCCTCGCGATCAAGGCCACCCGGGTGCCGACGGCGTCGCGCATCGCGGCGATCTGTTCGGCCACCGTCTCGATGTCAGCGAGCGCCTGGCTGCGGTGCAGGGCGAAGGAGTTGACCTTGGGGTAGGCACTGTCCTCCAGGCAGAGGGCGGCGGCCCCGGCGCGAGTGAGGTCGCCGGCGAACCGGCGGGCCGCGGCCGGGGTGCCGCCGGCGTTGTCGATGTCCACGATCACCGGCAGCGCCGCCGTACGCGTGAGGGCGAGGACGGTGTCGGCCAGGTCGCGCGGCCCCAGCACGTTCTCGTCCGGCAGCCCAAGGGCCGTGGAGACCTCCAGGCCGGACACCCACAGGGCGTCGAAGCCAGTCTCCACGGCGACCTTGGCGGCCACCGCGTTCGCAGCGCCGATCGCCCGCAGCGGGCGGCGGGCGTCCGCTGCGGCAGCAAGCCGCGTCACGAGCGGGGCTATGCCAGCCTTGGTGGGAGTGGTCACGACGCGGCTCCTTCAAGGTCGGGCAGCAGGCCGCGCTGGGCCAGGGCCTTCCAAGCGGTGTGCAAAACGGTGGCGCGGTCCTGCGCGGCGTTGATCCGGGTGACCTTTCCCAAGGCGGGGAACGCGGCCGGAGCGTCGGCCACGGACTGATAGACCTCCCGGACCCTGGCCTGAACCTCCATCACGTCCCAGTCGGGGCGAGTGGCGTCCCCGGAGCGGTCGGCAGCCCGTTCCATCGCGATCTCAGGTGTGATGTCCAGGACGAGCGTGAGGTCGGGGACCAGGTTGAGCTGCTCGGTGAGTTGTGCGTACGTCTCCTTCGGGGCGCGGTCGTGCTTGACCATGAAGAAGGCCAGCTCGGACAGCAGCCACCGGTCCGCGATGACCGGGCGGGCCGGCAGGCAGGGGGTGATCAACCGTTCGGCGGTGGCTTTCTTGTCTGCGGCGAGCGCCGCCAGGTAGCGGTCCCGATTCTCCCCGGTGGGCTGGTACTTGCCCTCCACCAGGTCCAGCGCGACATCTGGGTTGAGGAAGTTGGTTGTCAGCACGGCGAGCGGCGTGACGCGGAACAGGCCCTCGAAGAGGCGGAACAAACCCTTTCGCAGAGTCGTCTTGCCCGTGCCGTCCAGGCCCTCGACGACGATGAAGGGATAGCGGTCCATCGGCTTACTCCACCTGCCCGGCACCGGTGCCCCCGGCGTACTTCGTGAACCGGCCGCGCCACGGCATCGACGTCGACACCAGGTCGACCAGCCGCAGCTCGCCCAGTTCCTCCAGCAGCTCGGGAAGCCGATTCTCGATGACGACGCTCTCGGTGATCGCGCGGCAATAAGCCATGCGTACGGCCTCGTCCGCCACCCCGGTCTGCACATGCCCAGCAAGGATCCGCTGGGCAGTGCCGAGTGCCACGATGCTCGTCGCGCTCTGCAGCGTCTCCAGGACGATCGCGGACTCGACGGGCTGGAGGGAGGTGTGGTGGACGCCGAGGTGGCGGATGACCGCGAACGCGCCCACCCACCAGGCCGACGCAGTGCACACGGCGGCCACCGCAGAGCGGACTACCGGATCGGTGACGCCCTCGACCAGGGTGTCTGCGACCTGGTCGGCGCTCGCGGCCAAGGGGCTCGTCCCGGCATCGGTCGTTCCGTACTCGACCGGCAGGCGCAGCCAGTGCTGAAGTCCGACCTGGTCGATCACGGCCTTGACCGACGGTTCCGCGAGCGGGGCGGGGCGCGCTGTCAGCGCGCTCGGCGGGGTCTGCGCGAACAGAGCGACGTTACTGGGCGGGGTGAGGAGCTGTTCGCGCAGCTGCGGCAGGTGCAGGACCAGGCGCTGGACCTGCAGTCCGTCGGCAAGCGCCTCCCAGGACGCGTGCACGTTCGGGCAGGGTGGAGAGAGGGACACACGGGCTCCTTCGTCGGGCAGGGGCAGAGGATCACCAGGAGATGGCGCAGGCGGCAGGCTCACGGCGCACCGCGCACGGCCGTATGCAGCCTGGGCGGCCGACCACCGAAACCGGGCAAACGACCCCGAGTTTAGATCTCTCAGCAGGCCGCCACCGAAGCACAAGAGCGCTCGAACTATTACGCGGAACCGGGAAGATGACTCAAAAGCCACCGTGTCGGCGACCGTCATCACCTTTCCTCCCGGTCAGCGGCATGGCTAATCCGGAACCAGACCTGCTTCCCGTGCAGCAGGGGCTGAGTCTGCAGCTCGTCGGCCAGGCAGGACAGCAGGAACAGGCCGCGGCCGCCCTCGGCATCGTCGTCAGGATCTTTCACGGCCGGCAGCGCGTCTTCGAAGTCGGTGACGCTGATCAGGACGCCGTCCGGCGTTTCGCGCACCAACAGCTCACAGTCGCCCGGCGTGTGCTTCAGGACGTTCGTCAGCAGCTCAGTGACGCCGAGCTCGGTGACGAACTCCAGCTCGCTCTTGCGCCACATCCGCAGCAGGATCCGAACGATCTCCCGGACGCTCTCCATGTTCTCCGGGCCGATCGCGGGCAGCACCATGTGGTGCTGCCGAACTGGGCTGACCGCCATCACAGGCACTGACCCTCCAGGTGGCACGCGCGTCCACGGCGGAGATGGCGCGGTGTGACCGTGGCGCTACCGTCCGCTGGGCGAGCTTCGATAATGACGGCCAACTGCCCTTTCGACAAGCAGTCCTTGAGGAAAGTCATTCCTCTCGGGGACTTGGCATATTCACGAACTGGCCCAGCCGCTAGTCTGGCGTCGATATTGACGAGGAGGTGGGGGATGCCGGTCGAGCCGACTCCTCGGCGCCGACGCCTGGGTGCTGAACTCCGGCGCATCCGCGAAGCCTTGGGCTGGACGCAGGAGGAGGCGGCGAGCCGCCTCGGTTACCGGTCCTTCTCCACGGTCAGCAAGATCGAGAAGGGGGTGCAGGGTCTCAAGATCCAGCAGCTACCGCACTTTTTCGAGGTGTACGAGATCACGGATCCCGCGCTGCGCGAGGAATTGCGCGACCTGGTCCGCCGGGCTGGGGAAGCTGACTGGTGGCAGCGATTCCAGGGCGTTGTCGACGACCCGCTCGGCGACTACCTCTCCCTTGTGGAGGCTGCCAGCAACCTGTTCGTCTTCAACCCCGCTGCCATCCATGGGCTCCTCCAGACCCCCGAGTACGCCAGGGCCGTGACCGAGGGCAGCCGGGCCTGGAAGACTCCGGAGGACATCGACGGCTTCGTGTCCATGCGCCAGGAGCACCAGAAGAACATGCTGGAGCGCGAGCCGGCGCTGAGAATCTGGGCAGTCCTTCCTGAAGGACTCCTGCGTCAGGAAGTCGGCGGCCGACCCGTCATGCGCGCCCAGATAGAGCATCTGATCGACCTCGCCCGCACGGCGCCCAACATCACCATCCAGGTCCTACCGCACCGGGTCGGCGCGCACGCTGGGATGGACGGACCCTTCATGCTCATGTCCTTCCCAACCGGGCGGGATCTGGTGTGTATCGAGTCCATGCGGGCCTCGCTCCACCTCAATGAGCCGGAGACTGTGCAGATCTACCGCACCACCAGTGACCTGCTCAAATCTGACGCTCTCTCTCAGAAAGCGTCGCTGCCACTTCTCACCACCATTGCCAAGGACCTTGCATGAACAAGAACGAACTCGACCCGGCGTGGGTAGAGTCCCAGCTGCGTGACGCCCAGTGGCTGACCAGCAGCGCCAGCAGCGGCGGCACCAACTGCGTTGAGGTCGCCTTCCTCGACCAAGACATCGTGGCCCTGCGTGATTCCAAGAACCCCGACAAGGCCCCGCACCTGTTCACGGACTCCGAGTACGACGCCTTCGTCAGCGGCATCCAGAATGGCGAACTCCGCCGCCCCTGAACCGCTTTGCCAGCGAAGACTCCTTCAAGCTCTTCAACTACGCGGGGGCACGGCTCGTAACCGTGCCCCCGCCAAACTCCTCTCCGGCAAGATCCACGCCTGCCACGGGGTCCAGCGCCCAGCGTGAACTCATCGCGCCAACCTCGCCCCTTGAAGGAGCAGTCGAGATACGAAACGTCGCCCACGGCGGCAAGGCGGGACTGAGCAGCCATACCGGCCTCAGCAGTCACCGACGACCTCACCACGTCCGCGAAAGAGCCCTCGGCACTACGCCGAGGGACACGCGTACTGGCTGCAGGGGCTGCCGTCGGCGATGTGCTGCAGCGCGACCGCGAGGTACGCCGGCATCGGCTCGGGGAGCGCCGCAGGTTCGTCCTCCTCCATGAGCCTGGCCAGCACCTGGAACAGGCCAGGGAATACGCGCTGCGCCTCCACTCGGCGGCCCATGAGAGTAAGCCGTATGCGACAGAAAGCGCTGCGGCCAGCCACGCCTGTGCCTCGCGGTCGAGGCGTGGCCGTTTGGTCTTGGTGGTGAGCAGACGGCCATGGCCCTGGGCCTGGGCCTGAGACGGGCTATATGGGCAGGCTGGTGTGGGGTTGGGATGCCGGCTGCTGCCGGATGACCTTTCTCAGTGCCCGGTTGATCTCAGGGTTGCGGCCGGGGACGTACGAGCGGATCGGCTCGTAGCCGCATGCGGTGTACAGACCGAGTGCGGCGACGTTGCGTATGCCGGTTTCGAGCAGGATCTCGGTGGGGCCGCGGCCGAGCACGTCCTGTTCCAGAGCGGCGAGGATCCGGCGCCCGAGTCCCTGCCCGCGCGCGGGCGGCGCGACGTACATCCGTTTGATCTCGGCGGCAGCCGTGTTGAGGGTGCGCCAACCCCCGCAGGCCAGTGCTGGTCCGTCCCCGAGCCGGGCGAGGAGGAACAGGCCGTTGGGGGCGTCGAATTCCGCGCTCTCGGTGGCTTCGGGGTCGTCGGCGGTGCCGTAGGTGGCCAGCTGCTCTTGGTAAAGGGCTTGGGCGAGGGCGCGGGCGTCGGGGCTGCCGTAGGGGACGGCGGTGAGCGTCCATTCGTGGTCGGCCTGGAGCAGCGAGGTCATGGTGTCGATCGTGCCGTGCGGAGGCGTCCGGCGGCGCGCAGTCTTCGGCCGGCGGCTGTGCGGACTCCGGTGAGGAGCGTGCGACATCGGGTGGGCTGACCTTGCGGGAGGGTGGTGGTCAGCGCGGTGATCGCGGACGGCCGTGGCCCGGTGCAGCACCGAGAGGCTCTCGAGGAAAGGGCGGCGGTCTCAGAAGGCGGTGTGGGTGTCGCTTCGCGGGTCCCCGGATACAAAATGGTCGTCGTAGAGCCCGTTCTGTGCCGCACGGCGCCAGGGACGGGCGTAGCGGAGAGCCACGTCGATGTCCGAGTCGGTCGAGTCAAGGTTGATGTCCGCGACCGCCAGAGCGGGTTGTCCATCGGCGGGGCACTGCGCTAGCCACCGGCCGCCGGGTGCCACGATTCCGGACGGCACCGTGGTGCTGAACTGGGCCGGGATGGAGTAGCCGAGCCAGTAGCTGTAAAGAGTTCCGTAGGCTTGGGCGATCCGCGCCCGCGGCGCGTCGTCGACCATCACGGAAAGCAGGACACAGTCGACGTCCAGGCGTTCATACTCGGCGAAGAGCGGCGGAAAATTCGCCTCGACGCATAGCGCGCAGCCGATGCGGATTCCGTCCACCTCGAAAACCACAGGCTCGCGCCCCGGGGTGTACAGGTAGGAGACCTCGGTGTGCGACAGGAAGCGCTTGTCGTAGCGCGCGACTAGCTCGCCGCGGTCGGAGACGATGAAGAGGCTGTTATGGGGCCGGTTCGGCGGTGTGAGCGGGTGGATCGACCCGAACGCCGTCCACAGCCGTAGTTCTCCCGCCAGCGCGGCGATCGACTCGGCTTCCTCGCGCAGTACGTCCCAGGCGGCACGACTCCAGTCGGCCGGGGCCAACTCGCCATCGGGGCCGGCCGCCATCACGTGCTTGCTGGGGTAGGTGATCGCTCCCTCGGGGAACTGCACCAGGCGCGCGCCTGCGTCGGCGGCTTCAGCCATCAGGGCCCGGATCTCCTGCCCGGCTGCTCGCAGCGCGCCTCGGTCGGTGGGATCCTCCGGCACAGTGCTCTGCGCGACAGCCAGCCGCAATGTCCTCGCCATGGCGCGGACGCTACGGCATCTTCGCCCTTGTGGCCTGAAGGTCCGGTGAGCCCGGCCGGATCCGCGTGGTTCCTGTCCGGTTCGCCGGCCGTGACCGGCGGGCTGGATCGCCGATCATGGTGAGGGCTGGCCCGCGTTCGTCCTCTCGCGCAGCCGCTGAAAGACCGCCTCGTAGGGGCCCGCGCCCTCTTCGCAGCGCCGGAAGGCACGCCCGTCAGGTCTGCTCCGGGCTGCTCTCGCTCAGGAACTCGCGGGCGCCGCGGAGCCGGGTGCGCAGCTTCTGCTGGGTGGCGCGGTTGTCGAGTCGTACGTCGAGCCCGCCAGGCAGTCCCGTGTCCGAGCGGCGCGCCGAGGGCAGCCGGGCGGGCTGAAGGCCGTCGCGGCGGGCGATGAGCTCGCCCAGCTCGTAACGGCTCAGGGCGTCGGGGCCAGCCAGGTGGAAGACGCTGGCGGCGTCGGATCGGGTGATCTCCCACAGGGCGGCGGCCAAGTCCGTCACGTGGACGGGGCAGCGAACGTCGTCGGTGAACAGGGCACCCTGTCGGCTGCCGGTGGCCAGCGCGTGCACCAACTGCTCGTGCTCGGACCGGCCGTCACCGATGATCAGGGAGGTGCGGGCGACGACGGCGCCGGGGCATAGGAGGCGGACGGCGGTCTCGGCGGCTGCCTTCGCGGCCCCGTACGGGGTGAGCGGATCCGGGAGGCAGGACTCGTCGTACCGGTGGCGGCCCGTGCCGGAGAAGATCGCGTCACTGGAGACGTGTACCAGGCGGATGCTGCGCTCGGCTGCGGCTTGGCCGAGGCGGATGCCGCCTTCGGCGGTGACCGCCCAGTCCGCTCCGCCGCTCGTCGCGTTGATCACCGCGGCCGGAGCCACTGTGTCGAGGACCTCCTCCAGGCGGGCGGGGTCACGGAGGTCGAGGTGATGCCATGCCGCTCCGTCGTCGCTGCCGGGGCGGGAGTGGAAGGTGGCGGCCGGGCGCCGGCCCGCGGACACTGCCTGGCGTACCAGCTCGGCACCCAGGAAGCCGCTGCCGCCGATGATCAGCACAGTCATGCCGCCTCACGTTACGGGCGACGGGTGCCGCCCAGAGCGGCTTTGGCGGGATCCGCTGACCTCTGAAGCCGGATGACTCGGCCGAGTCGGGAGACGGGGGCGGTCCATGGCCCAGAGGCGCAAGTAGAGGCGTGGAGACCGCGCACGCGCGGGTTGCCTTCCGGCTGACTGGCCTGTCGACAGCGCGTTCAACCAGTCTCCCGACGTGCTGCGGGTGACACTGACGGGTATGCCCGACCGATCGACGCTGCACCAGGTCCCCTACTACTCGCAGTGGGAATCACCCGATCTTGTCCCGGAGTTCATCGCCGGGACGAGATCGGTCCGTGACGACCCACTGTGGCAGAAGTCCGGCGCCGCCGACCCTGACGAGTACGCGTTCTGGGCCGACCGCACCTGCGGCATCGCCTGCCTGCGCATGGCCCTGGACTACTTCGGTGAGCAGGTCCCGCCCGTCATGCCGCTCGTGACTGACCTGTGCGAGGCCGGGGCCTACGTACGCGCCGACGACACCGTGGCGGGTCTGATCTACCGGCCCTTCGCCGCGTACGTCACCCGCCGATGGCCTGCGATCAGCGCCACCGTCCACACCGACCTGGAAGAGACGCAGATCGCCGACGCCCTTCACGCCGGTTCCCTCGTCGTCATCTCGGTCCACAAGACGATCCGGACACTCGCCCCGCACCCCGCCTCACGGGGCGGCCACCTCGTCCTTGCCGTCGGCGCTGACAAGACGGCCCTGAGCATCAACAACCCTAGCGGCCTTCCCGGCCACAGCCAGCGCGCCCACCGCGTCCCCTGGGCCGACCTGCCCCGCTTCTACGCCCGCCGGGGCATCGTCCTGTCGCACACCGAGGAGCCGGTCCGATGATCCCCATGACCCTCGCCGAGATCGCCGCCGCCACCGGGGGCGTACTCGACACCACCGACGGCACCCCCGTCGTCGACGCGCCGCTCGCGTTCGACTCCCGCCATCCCGCCCCCGGCGCCCTGTTCGCCTGCCTCACCGGCACTCTGGTCGACGGCCACGACTTCGCCGCCCTCGCCGTCGAGCAGGGAGCCGTCGCCGCGCTCGCCCAGCGCCCAGTGCACGTCCCGGCAGTCCTTGTCCCCGACGTCCTGACCGCCATGTCCGACCTCGCCCGCGCCGTCCACCAGCGCTACGACGGCGTCACCATCGGCATCACCGGCTCGGCGGGCAAGACCACCACCAAGGACCTCCTCGCCCACGTCCTGGCCGCTCACGCCCCCACCGTCGCCAACCGGGCCTCCTTCAACAACGAGATCGGCTTCCCCGTCACCGTGAGCTCCGTCCGGCCCGATACCCGGTACCTCGTGCTGGAGATGGGCGCGCGCGGCAAGGGCCACATCCAGGCCCTGTGCGACATCGCCCGCCCCGGGATCTCCACCGTCCTGGGCATCGGTTCCGCGCACGTCGGGGAGTTCGGCTCCCGTGAGGCCATCGCGGAGGCCAAGGCCGAGATCGTCCGCGCCCTCCCCGCGACCGGCACGGCCGTCCTCAACGCCGACGACCCGCTCGTGGCCGCCATGCGCCGGGAACACGACGGCCAGATCCTCACCTTCGGAACCGACGAGGGCGCCGACGTGCGCGCCACCGACATCACCACCGACGAAGGCCGTCCGACCTTCACCCTCCACCACCAGGGCCGTACCGCGGCCGTCCAACTCACCGTCTACGGCCGGCACAACGTCACCAACGCGCTGGCCGCCGCCGCGACCGCGCTCGCCGCCGGCGTGCCCTTCGACACCGTCGCCACGGCCCTGTCCGAGGCACGGATGGCCACCGGAGGACGCATGGCCGTCACCACCCGCACCGACGGTGTCACCGTCATCAACGACGCCTTCAACGCCTCCCCCGAGTCCGTCCTGGCCGCCCTCGACGCCCTGGCCGAAGTGGGGCGCGGTCGTCGACGGATCGCGGTTTTGGGCGAGATGGCCGAGCTCGGCGACGCCTCCGTCGAGTGGCACCGGCGCGTCGCTGACGCCGCCGCCCGGGCCGGCCTCGCCCACCTCCTTGTCGTCGGCAGCGGAGAGGGCGCCGACGTCCTGGCCGACGCCTACACCGCCGCCACCCACACCGCCCCCGACCGGCGTACCGCCGACACGGTCAGCGCCGCCGTCCGCGCCGTCCTCCTCCCAGGCGACGTCCTGCTCGTCAAGGGTGCCCATGCCTTGGGGCTGGACGCCGTCGCCGACCAGCTCCTCACCGTCTGATCTACGACAGGGGCCGGAGGCACCCGTTGTGGATGGCTATCTGCCGCCGGCCCCGGCTCCGCTCGGCGCTACGGGTGGCCGGTGTCGAGGCCGGTTCTTCTTGGGTGAGTGCGGTCGCCGGGCCGGAACGGCCGCTCGGGTCCCTCTACCTCTTCACCTGTGGGAACGGGTGTCCGGGCGGTAACCGGACAGCGTCCGGCGACGTTCCGCCAACGTTCACTGACCCGCTGCGATTCGGCCGCCTGATCGGCTGCACTGTTCCCCGGCCCTTTCAGGGCCGCCAGGGACATGCAGGAGACGAGGGCGGGGCGGGAGCGGGTTCGCATGGTGACGATCAACGTGGGGGTGCTGCTCGCGGTCATCGTGGTGATGCGGTTACGCCGCAGGACTCAGGCCCGAAGTCGCGTCGAGGAACGCAACACCGCGCTCTTCGTCTTGGCCCTGGGCATCGTGATCGCGCCGACCCCGCTGGGCCAGGGCATCTTCACCGTGATCCAGCAGCTGGTGAGCGGCATCTCGCAGGCCGGCACATGAGCCCCCGCTTCCGGAGCACTCGCCGCTCCCCCGCCCGACGCCAGCGCCGTACGTCTCCCGCTTCTCGACGCCGTTCCACGCTGAGGCGTCGCCCGGCTTCCTACCGCCCGAGGCGGGCCTTCGGCTGGGAGCAGGCCGGTCTGCTGCTCCTGGTGCTCGCCGTGGTGTGGAGCCTGGTGGTCGGCGCGTTGCGGTGGCTGGCCGCGCATCCCTGGGTGCCGATCGTGCTGCTGCTCGTCGCGGCGGCGGCCGGCGGGGTATGGGTGCACCGGCGCCGGGAGGCCGCCCGCTGGAACCGGGTGCGGGAGCAGGGCCTGCGCTACGCGATGCCGCAGATCGACGCCCTTCACCACCGGCAGTTCGAAGAAGCCGTACGGGATCTGATGCGCCGTGACGGCTGCCCTGAGGCGATCCGGGTCGGTGGGGCCGGCGACAATGGCGCCGATGTGAAGGCCACGGACCCCTTCGGCCGCCTGTGGGTGATCCAATGTAAGCACCGCAAGGCCGGACTGGCCGGCTCCGCGGTCGGAACCCCGGACCTGCATGTCCTCAACGGCACCGGTCGTCCCGTCCACCACGGTGACGTTGTCGTGCTGGTCACCAACGGCCGCTTCACGGACAAAGCCGTCGCCTTCGCCCGCTCCCAGCGGCTCCACCTCGTCGACCGCCATCTGCTCGCCCGGTGGGCCGCTGGCTCCACTCCACTGTGGGAACTCCTGAGCGCGATTCCTTCCCCCCGCCGTCCCGCCTCCGGGTCCTGATCTCTGCCGGGGCATGGCGGTGTCAGGCGGCCGAACGGCCAACTGGCGGCGCCGTCCGACTTCCTCAACGCTCCGTCCCACCACCGCGGCCACGTCCTCGACCGGGGGCTCACAGGCGCGGCTAGTCCAGCAGTGCCTTGGGCAGGCTGTTGGGTCGTCCCCAAGCGGATCCGGCGCAGTGATCGGAGGCATCGCAGCGAGGATCGGCCGCACCCGCTGCGGTCCGGCCGGCGCCGTGCTCGGTGCGCTGCGCAAGACGCTCGGCGTCAGCGACGGCACCGAGGTGCTCTCCGCCAACCACGACGGCGTGTGGCTCGGCATCCCGTTGCAGTTCTCCGCGGGCCGCCCGACCGTGGCCCTGCCCGACCTCCATCCCGATGAACAGCGGCAGTCGACCGCTGCCCGTATCAAGCTCGACTCCGCCTATCAGCAGACCCTCCAGGAGCGACCGCGTGCTGAGCGCCACCCGAATCCACGCCGACGAGGCGACCGTCACGGTCGTCAGCGACACCAAGGCCATCACCGACTGGGCCCTGCGCTACTTCGGCGGCTGGTGGAACGCCACCGCCGTGGATGCCCCGGCCGCGCCTGGCGGCAGCATCGCCGAGGGCGGCGCTCTGCTTTTGGCCGATGTCGACGGCGACCGCCTGGCGGACATCGAGACCCTGGTCGGTGACTACGAGCACGACGGAGTCGTCTACGCGAACGCCCGCACCCTTCTCGCCCGGCACGGGGACGGCATGATCTACTCCGTTCAGCCCGCCGAACGCCTCGCCTACCACTACGACCCGGCCACCAGCCGACTCGTCATCGTCGGCGCCCACGCCGAACCGGTCGCCGTCGCCGCCTCCCGCCTCGCCCGCGAACTCATCCGCGGCCAACTGCTGCGCGCCGGGTTCCACATCCTGCACGCCTCCTGCGTCGTCCGCGGCGACCGCGCGCTCCTCACCTTCGGGCCCAATGGCGCCGGCAAGACCACCACGGCCCTCCTGCTCGCCCGCGAGGGATACGACCTCCTCGCCAACGACCGCGTGTTCATCCGTCCCGAAGACGGAGGACTGCGGATCCTACCGTGGCCGTCGGCCGCCGCGATCGGCTTCGGCCTGCTGGAGTCCACCGGCCTGTACGAGCCGCTGCGCGCCCGCGTCCTGGACGGCGAGCAGATGCACCCCACCCAGGACCAGCGCGTCACCGACGCCCTGCACGCCGGCAGCACCAAGCCGATCTGGAACGCCAAGGGCAAGGAACTCAAGCCGCAGTTCTTCCCCGACCAGCTCTCCTCGATCCTCGGCATGACCCTCGCTCCCCAGGCCCGCGCCACCGCGCTGCTCTTCCCGCGCGTCGAGAAGGACACCGAACCCCAGCTCGCCGAGGCACCGCGCTCACTGGACGAAGAGGACTTCTTCACCAGCAAGACCGAGGACCGCTACCCGGACCTCTTCCGCCTTGCCCCCGACAAGGCGGCGCCGGCCACCGACCTCGCCGACCGGCTCGCCCTGCTGCCGCGCCGCGCCCTGGTCCTGACCCACGACAGCCGCGCCAGCGCCGAGCTGCTCACCAAGACCGCCGAGGGCCTCTTGTCCGAGTAGAAGCGCCACAGAATAGGCCGTTCTCCTTCCGGAGAAGGAGCGGCCGGTCCACCGTGGAACACAACCGAAGGGAACGGCTCGTGACGATCGCGTCCGAAGCACCGACGACAACGCCCCTTGTCCCCGGCTTCCTGGAGCTGGAGATCACCAACCGCTGTCAGCTCACGTGTCCGACGCTCTGCTTCGTCAAGGCGGGGCCGACCAAGGGGCACGGCACCATGGAGGTCGAGGACTGGAAGCGGGTCCTCAGCGAGGCCGCCGCGCTCGGCATCAAGAAGATCCAGCTGATCGGCGGGGAAGCCACGCTCCACCCGGGCTTCGTCGAGATCGTGGAACACGCCCTCGACGAAGGGCTCAAGGTGGAGGTGTTCTCCAACCTGTACCACGTCCGCCGCGACCACTGGACGCTCTTTGAGCGGCCCGGCATCTCCCTGGCGACGTCCTACTACGCCGACACGGACGAGGGACACGACGCAGTCACGGGGCGCGAGGGCTCCCACGCCGCGACCCGCGCGAACCTCTTCGAAGCGCACCGCCGCGGGATCCGCGTACGAGTCGGCATCGTGGACGTGCAGGACGGCGACGGCCAGCGTGCCGAACAGGCCCGCGCGGAGCTGGAAGGGCTCGGCATCACGGAAGTCCACATCGACCGAGTCCGAGCCGTCGGCAACGCGGTCAAGGACGACGGTCTGCCGTCCACGTCCGAGCTGTGCGGCCGGTGCGCGAGGGGCACCGCCGCGATCCTGTCGGACGGCACCGTGACTCCCTGTGTGATCGGCCGCTTCCTCCCGGCCGGGCAGATCAAGAACACCCCGCTGGCCGGGGTCTTCGGCTCACCGCAGTGGCAGCAGGTCGCCGCGAGCATCCCGGCCGGCCATCTCGGCCCGTGCGGCCCGGACTGCGGCCCCAACGACGACAGCCAGGGCGGCGGCGGAACTTGCGGCCCCGCCGACGACAGCGCCATCCCGAACTCTGCGGGCTGAAAGGCAAGGACCCCTTGAAGGACTGGGAAGCAGCAGCACAGCGGCTGGCCGCCAGCACCGTGATCCGGCCCGAGTCACGCTGGTACCAGCCGCTGGCCACCACCCCGCGGCACCTCTTCGTGCCGCGGTGGTGGACCAGGGCCACGAACAGCGACGGCGAGGCCGTGTGGAAGCTGCGCGACGGCGCGAGCGACCCTGAAGCATGGTTGCGGGACACCTACGCCGACACCACGCTCGTCACCCGCGTCGGCGCCCTCCACGCCGACCACGCCCAGGCGGACCAGACACCTGTCCGGGGACGCGCAGGGCGCTCCACCTCGTCCTCCACGCTGCCCACGCTGATCCTGACGATGTACCGGGCCGCCTGGATCACCGACACCTCTCGGGTGCTGCTCACCTGCGGCAGCGGCTACGGCACCGCACTGGCCTGCGCTCGCCTTGGCGAGGACCAGGTCACCAGCGTGGACATCGATCCGTATCTCGTGCAGTCGGCACGGAGACGGCTGGCCGAAGCCGGCCACCAACCGCGTCTCGAAGTCTGCGACCTGACCGGCGACCTGCCCGAGGGCACCTACGATCGGATCATCTCCACCGTCGCCGTACCCGCCGTACCCACGTCGTGGCTAAGGGCGCTCGGCCCCGGCGGACGCCTCGTGACCACCATCGTCGACACCGGGCTGGTCATCGTCGCGGACAAGACCCCCGACGGCGGCGCCGCCGGTCACGTCGCATCGGAAGCAGCTGGCTTCATGTCCGCGCGCCACAGCGAGGACTACGACGACACCTTCCCGGAGAACCCACCGCTGTGGCAGACCGCCCAGCACGCCGACGGCGACAGCATCTCCACCAGTCGTTACCCGCTGATGTACGTCCCCGACACCTGGGACGTCCGCTCCACCCTCGAACTCGAAGTGCCCGGCATCGACCATCGCCAGCACACCGCGCCCGACGGCACCCGCACCGTCTACATGCTCCACGCGGATGGTTCCTGGGCCCGCGCCACGGCCGCTGGACGCAAGGACTGCCCGACCGTGCACCAGGGCGGCCCGCGGCGGTTGTGGGACAAGCTGGACCGCATCCGCACCTGGCTCGTCGTGGACGGCGACCTCCCCGTCCGCGGCGCCACGGTCACCATCGCCCCCGACGGCGCGGTCACCTTCTCCCGGAGGGGCTGGTCGGCCACCCTCACCTGAGCCACGGTCCGAGCGCGCCGGTCCTTCGCTGGATCGGCGCGCTCGGCCATGAACGCTCAGTGCGCCATCGGCCGAGATGATCGCTCCCACCCCCTGCAAACTCCACCCCAGCCTCCACAACCACGGGCCACGGCGCCTGCCGCTCCCGCCGCTCACCTCCGCGCAGACTCCCTTCGACGAATGGGAACACGCTGCCCGCCCCGTCCTTCCGCCGGTGTGGCCGCCTCCCGAGCAGCCGGCCACACCGGTGCTCCCCGTCCTTGGCGGGTTCGACAACCAGACCCTTGCCGGGCTCGCTGCCGCAACTGCCCAGCGTGCCCACTCCCTTCTTCACGCCCTCACCCAGACCGACACACGGAACGACATCGCCTGCGGGCATCCCCGTGGATGCCGATCGGGACGCAACTTCGCCGGCCTCGCGCCCAGTCCCCCACGTCCCGCTGCAGCAGCGCCTCCAGGAGCTCCAGAAGGCCACCGGCATGACCAAGGCGGAACTCGCCCAAGCCGTCCGCAACGGGGGCCTGAGCGGCTGACCTGGCATCTTGATCTCCCCGAGCGTCTGCCGGGCGCCGATGTCCGAGTTCGCACAGGGCCAGATGATCGCCCAGAGGGAAGGACCCCCGCCCGCCCACGAGCGGTCGGCGCTGCACCATCTGCGGAGTCCTGGAGGCGGAGTCATCCGCACACCGCCTCGGGCGATCCGTCGCCGGACCAGGGTGGCGTGGGCCAGGTCGGCCGGTACGGATCGTCGACGATCCACCCCCGCCACGCCGGGTCGCGGAGTTCTCCCGTGTTCTCGTCGACCACGCCCTCGGGCACCAGCCGCAGCCGCGCCCGGCCGGGCCGGCGACGCTCGACGGCGCGCTGTGCGCGTGCGGTGAGCCACTCCCGGAAGTAGCGCCGCTGATCGCCGTGCCGTTTACAACGCCGCTCCCCCAGGCCCGCGGTGCCGCGGTCGAGAGCGACTTGCCGAAGCTGGTCGGGGTCGGGGCGAAGGCCTTCGTCGCCGGCCAGGTGGCGGGGCAGGTAGACCAGGCCGTCGGCTTCCTCGGCCAGACCGTCCTCGACGAGCTTGTCCACGCGGCGGCGGACCGTGGTGCGGTGCAGCCCGGTCACCGCGGCCAGGTGCGCGATGTCGAGGCCGTCGAGCGGGTCGAGGGCGGCGAGGATCCGGGCGCCGGACGTGCCGTGGGCGTAGTGGTGGCAGGCGTCCGTGTCCATCACGGTGCCTAGCGCGCGGGTGTTCACCTCCCGGCCCGTGTGCACGTCCGGGACACTCTCTGCCCCCCTCTCCCCCGGAGCTGGACGGTGTCCCGGGCGTGCACAGGACTCCTCGGCCTCTCGTGGGATCCGCAGGGACCAAGTCGAGCTGCGTTCACCGGTGCCGGCCGTGACCAGGGACAGCCACCCGGCGGCGCGGAGGCGGGTGTTGCTCGCTTCCACAGTCGAGCGGGCGCAGCCCATCAGCTCGGCCAGCTGCCGCACCGACACCTCGTGCTCGAGCCCGCCGGCCTGTTCGGCCAGCTGCAGCCGCGCGGTGAGGTTCTTCAGGTCCGTGCCGCCGCCGGACCCCGGCCACACGACGGCTTCCACGGCTGCCCGCACGCGGGCGATTGCCACCATGGCATCGGCCCGGCACACGATCGCCCCCGATGTGCCCACGAACGTGCGCGCCTTGTCGAGCATCCCGGCGAGCTTGCCCTCGGCGTACCGCTCGCCCTTGCGTGAACGAAGGGACCTCGCCCAGGCGCCGCCCGCTGTTGGGCGCAGCACCAGGGCCTCCCACCACTGCGCGAAGGTCCACTCCCGGCCGGGCTGGGAGACCGCGACCGCCAGGGCCATCGTCAGCCGGTACCCGGAATCGGCTGACGTCCGGCCCGCGTACCGGCGTTCGGTGTCGCCTTCCAGCAGCAGCCGGCGCGCCCGCCCCGAGAGGCCCGGCAGCCCTTCCACCCACTCGGTCAACGACGGCCGCCGAGCGGGCCGCTGCGCGAGGACGCGTACGGGACGATTCATGCCCCCACCCCCGCCGGCTCCCCGCTGCCGACCGTCGGCGCGGCCGCGGATGTCGTGGGCCGCCGTACGGACACGGCATGTTCCGGTGGCGCCGGGCGGATCAGAGCACGGACCTGAGCGGCCGCCTGCGCGTACCAGTCCGGCTCGGCGTCCACCTCCGCGGCCGGCCGGGCGGACCGCAGCGTACGCAGCCGGTCCTCCAAGAGCGCATGCACCGTGTTGAACCGGGCCGTCTGCGCTGCCTCTTCCGCAGCCTCACGGGCGTCCCCGAGGCTCTCGTAGAGGTGGCTGCGCCGCATTTCTGTGGCGAAGACGTTCTTGTACTCGGCCTGGGCTGGCGGCTGGTAGGCGAACTTACTCAGCGCCCGCCGCCGCAGGGCACCCAGCTGGAGTTCTGCGGCCAGCCGCGCCGCGAGTGCCACCGACTCGGGAAGGGCGCCTCCGCCCGCGGCGAGCAGCTCCGCCACCGCCTGGTCGACCGCTCCGCGCATGTCCCGCTCGGTCCTGCGAACGACGTCCAGCCGATCGAGCTCACTGCCCAGGCCCCAGGTGGCCACCGCCACGTCGACGGCCTCGGCCACCAGCTCCTCGACGCGGCGCTCATCGCGGCACTGCCCGCACATTCCCGCCGTGTTGGGCTTCCCGCACGCCTGGCACGCAAGCGCCTGCCGTGCGGCCTCCTGGGCCGCGTACTGGGCCCGCTGCTCGGCCCACACCCGTGCACGGGCGTGCCGCTCTCGAGCGGCCTGCTCGCGGCGGACTGCCGCGAGGGCGGCCTCCTGTTGCCAGCACGTGTTCAGCTCTGCCTCGAACGCAGAGCGGTCTACCCGGCTGCCGGCCAAGGCCGTGGTCGCCTTGGTGAAGGCGCGGGTCCGCAGCGCTCGTCCGTCCAGGATCAGCATCTGGCAGGCGGTGCAGTCGGCCCGGGTGTCCATCCGCCGTCCGTCGTCGCACCGGAGATCCGGGCACATCGCCCGGCGTGGCAGAGCACGGCCGACCAGCCAGCCCACGGGGTCGGTGATGGGCACCGTGCCCTGCTGCGCCAACCGGCGCTTGAGCCGCTCCCGCAGGATCCGCTCGGCATCCACCTCCGGGCCGCACGCTCCCGAGATCTCGCCGAGCTGGGCCCGTGCCACCTTCGTGACGTACCGGCGCGTCGTCAGCCGGTCCAGCCGGCCCCACACCATGGCCACCGGCTCCAGCACGCGCTCCAACCCCTTGGGCACCTGAGCCCACACCGGCGGCGGTCCACCCGACGCAGCCCGCCACGCCTGGAGAGTCGACGCCGCGGCCGACGCCTCCGACTCCCCCTCCGCAAGCAGCAGATCGGGTTTCTCCCCGCGAAGCGGGCCGTTCCCGCCGTCGACGACCGGCACGTCACCCTGGAGACCACCATCCGATGCCCCGGAGTTCCCGCCCTCGCGTGCGCGTACCGGCTGACGGCAGTACCCCGACGCGGCTTCGCCGGAAAACCCAAGATCTCCAGCACCCTCACCACGTACATCAGCCACAACAGCGTGGTCGGTGTGAGTGTCTGCAGCAGCACAACTCGCCTCGAACGACTCAAAGACGGTCTGACCTGCGAAAAGATCGTTCTCAGCGTCGTCGAGACCTCTGGGTGCAGTTCCGGAAGCCTCCTCGGCCCCCTCCAGATCATCCCAGGACAGCTGCCGCCAGCCATCTCCCTCCAGCACAAGCTCGTCACCGGCGTCGTCGCGGCAGGCACACCGCGCACGACCCGCCACATCACCGGCAGGCACCGGATCCGGTGATGCCGAACCCGTGAGCACAGCAGCGTCCTGAACCGGGGCCTCGGACCCGTGAGCGGCCGCCACCGCCGGCACCACGAGCCGACCCGGACCGCCTGAGACCACCCCCGCGGCCACAAGGCGGCCCAGCACCGTCGCGGCGACGGGCACACGGCACCCCAGCAACCGCGCCAGCGTCACCGCCGCCCGCCCATGACGAGCCACTGTCTTCGCCAACGGACCGCCGACCAAAGGCACCCGCCCGTCCCGCCGCGCATGCAAAGCCAGCAGGAGCAGAGCCAGGCGATCCGACGCCGCGCCCCTCCCCCGCCGCCCCACCAGCAGACCCGGAGGCGTGGCGCACCGCTCCCCCCACCCTGGAGCGAACAGCGCTTCCACGAACCGAAGAAGCGTCGCCAACTCGACCTTCGACAACGCCAAGGGCGCGCCGACGGCGTTGCGGGCCTCCCACAGAGGCTCCACCCGATACTCGACGCCCGTCGGCAGGCCGTCGTCACCCCGCAGGACCCCCGTAGCGACGACATCAACCTCCCGCAGAACGCCCAGCACCTCGTGGTCCACCGTCGACTTTGACACCCCGAGCCAACGACCCAGCTCCCGGGCCGTGCTCTCGACGCGGCAGGTGCCATGCGCGGCCTTCGCCATCAGCACGAGGGTGCCGAGACGCACCACGTCCTTGCGGCCGACGAGCCGGACATCTGCTAGCAGGGCGCTGATGGCTGCCAACAACCGGAGCCGCATGTCGCGGCCTAGTTGTAGGGCTGAAGTTGGTCGGGCGAGAGTCTGCGGCAACTCTGATGAGAAGCCCGTGGTCAAGGGCGCCGGACCTGGAGAATGAGACTTCTTGGGTAGGCTGTCGCTTGCTTCAGGCATGACTGAGCCGACCCTCGTACGGGTAGCTATGATCTGCTCCAGTCGAGGAGTAACAGGGAAACCCTCATCGCCAACCGGCACCGCCTGGGGAGGTTGGAAGGTCGGACGCGCGACGGGTATTCAGCTAGGGATGTGGAGCGGCGCTCACCTCCTCGACGCGACTGGCCCGGGATTGCGGAGTCCCGGGCCAGTTTCCGTAGCGCCTTGTCGGGCGGGTCTTGGCCGACCTACTCGGCGTGTGATGGGGCTGTCAGTCCTTGGCCTTCTCCGTCATCTCTTCTGCGAGACGGCGTCGTGTCGGTAGCTCGTTGAACCATCGGCCCAACGGGGCGTAGTAGAAGGGCTGTTCGGCGAACTTGAAGAAGGCAAGGGCCTTCGGCCCCGGACCCGAGACGAGCTCGCAACCTGTCTGGTGAACGAAGAGGCCCGTGTCGTCGTGCACTTCGTCGGGAAGCGCAGCTCGCGCGGTCTCGATCGTTATGGCTTCCCAGACGCGCAGTCCCTGGTCCTTGTTCGCTGGCCGGCGCTCTTCGGGCCAGACGAGGCGCTTCAAGGCCCCGTAGAGGCGGACAAGGACAATGTCCGTCTCTACGGTGTGTTGGGCGTCGATCACTCCTTCCTCGGCGGCATCTCGGGCCACCTTGGGCAGGACGTGCGCCTCTTGCGCCAGGGCGCGAAGTGACCAACCGCTGGGCGCCGTGCTCATGAATCAGTCCTCGCTTTCTTCCAAGAGCATCCTACTCACTGATCAGCCCTGTCTTGGTAATGACAGAACCATCGCGTGTCTGATCCTCGAGCAGAGGTTCAGCAAGATCACTCGCGAAAGGGTCCTAGACCTGCGCAAATGGGACCTGGAGCCTGTGGCGGCGTGAGCGTGTCAGAAGCACGTTGGCCGTTCGGTGAGTGTGACAGTGTCATTGCGGGTGATGCTGTGGATGCGTCCGGTGCGCAGTAGAGAGGGCAGGCTGATCGTCAGCTTGTGCGCGTGGGTGCGTGTGACGAAGCCTGGCGTGACGCGTGCGTGGAAGTGGGTGAATAAGTGAAAGCAGAAGAGGGGTGGCCCGTCCAAGTAGGTCGGGCCACCCCTCTTCCGTGTCCTTCAGCGAGCTGGAGGGAAGGGTCCTTCTTCGTCGGCGGCATCAAGGAAGCGATCCACCGATGCTGAGACCACGTCCAGGATAAGACCCCCGCTGCCCGCTCCGCGCTGACCGCGTAGATGACGCTTGAGTCCCTTGAGGAACTGGTACATCTCCGGAGACACGCCAGCTTGAATGCTTACACCAGGCGGGTGCTCGCCAGACCACTTTTCGATCAGCCACTCGTTGGCAAGGGCCGCGAGCTCCTCGGGGCTCGAGTCCTTAACAAGCCTCAGTGCAGCGTCGAGGTAGTGCCCGGGCATGAGATTGCGCCCAGAAGACTCGGCGTCATCATCAGCCTTCTTGAGAAGGCGCGCCTTGGTCTCCCCCTCGATGCGGCCGGACCAAGTCGGCCAGTTGCGCTCCGTCCTGTGCTTTATGAACGAACCGAGGACGGCGGCCTGCATGGGCGGCTTCGTGTCAGCAGCCTTCTTGCGAGTGCGCGGCTTCAAAGCCGGCTCAGCAGAGGTGGCTGTGAAACCGGGACCGTCGTTCCTGCGACGACCCGTAGCCGGGGGTTCAGGCGAAGCCTTCGCACCGCCAGGCTTCTCGATCTCCTCAGCCGGCTCGTCCGCTGGGGACGCCTTCGGGATTGCCGCTTCGGGGTCGGAAGAAGTCTTGTCAGGGGCCGCAGGGGTGGCTGCGCCCTCAGGAGGCAGGGACGGTGAGGGAACGACAGGGGACGCCTCAGGGGCGACGGGTGTCGGCGAGAACTCTGCCCCCTCGTGGGTAGAGGGGCGAGTCTCCGACCCAGGAGGGGCGGTGGTGGTGTGTTCTCCCTCTTTCGGCCCAGGAGAGTCGTAGTCGAGAGTCAGCGTGGGCGGTACCGCGACGGCAGTTGATGTCCCTCGTCGCTCGGACTCAGCAGAGTCATCGCCCAGGAACCCGCCCTCAGTGGCGTCGTTGCCCACATGCTCGATCGCGCTGAAGTCGAAAGACCGCGCCTTGCCACGTCCCCTCCTCCGCGGGGACTTCGGCGTTCCCTGCGTCGACTCCTCAGGTGAAGGCGTCATGACAGCCCTCGAATCCGGTCGATGATCTCCACGGTGAGATCCTCAAACCAGCCACTTGCTGCGTAGCTTGGCTCGTCAATGACGATGGGTCGACTGATGCCGTACGACGCGGAGATCTGCGGGCTCGTCCTGATCTCCTTCGTGAAAGGTGCCAGGTCGTGCTTGTTGAGGAAGGCGTCAACGGCGTCTGCTTCCTCAGTGCGCTTCGACGGTGGTTGGGCCTCGTTGATCACGGTTCCGAGGAATGCGGGGCGGCAAATGCCTCCCGTACGCTCCGGCACCTTGGCCACATTGTTCCGAACGACGCGAGCGCCGTCCGCGGTTGCAAGCCGGGGGTTGCAGACGGCGATCACGTAGTCGGCGGCGGCGAGGGCTACGGAGGCCAGGGCGTCGGCTGACGGCGGGGTGTCGACGATGATGAAGTCGAAGTCGTCCTGCAAGGTGAGCAGGAGATGGCGAAGGCTTGACACGGCCTCCCAGCCTCGCTTCGCGATTTCAGTGCGAGCGCGATCAGTCACGTTCATGACCGAGCCGATGACGCTGAGCGTGCCGGGCTTCTCGAAGTCCTTGAGCAGGACGGTCCTGTCAACCATGCGGCTACGCAGGGGCGTCATGCTTGCAAGCTCGTCTGAGTCGACCGCGTCGATGTAGTCGAGCAGTGCGCTTCCAATGTCCTGGGGCTTGCGCGCGAACGCACCCAAGGACACTCCGAGCTGGCCCTGGAGCTCGAGGTCGACCATGCCGACGCGGGCTCCACCACTGGCAAGGCTCGAGCCGATGTTGGCGGATGTCGTGGTTTTACCCACTCCACCCTTCTGGCTGGCTAGGACGATGACCTTCATGGGTGCCTTCCTCCCATTCCCCAGGTGCCTCGCCTAGATCTTTGCTTTCCGGGTTGCACTGCCGACGGCGATGGGGACTGAGACTGACAGATTCATGCTGACGGCCAAAAGGTTAACAGCAGGAGGGGGGCTCTCTGCGTGGAACCTGGGCACTTACAGCGTGTCGGTCATCGGCGATCGGGGATCGGGCGAGCCTGTCAGACTCGCCTGCGCTGGCAAGTGCCCCAGTTTATGCCGTTTTGGTGCATCCCATGAGTTCGAAGCGGACGGCAGCTGAACGTACTGGTGTGCTGTGAGGTGCTCGCACGGGTTCCGGCCGGTCAGGGCGGGCGGCTGATAGTCAGGGCCGACGAGTGCCGGACCGCCCAGCGAGATAGGCGAGCGGAAGCGCGCGTTGATAGGCGCCGCGTGCGCGGGAGGGGTGTGCGGTCGCGCCGCGAGATACCAGTAGGTGAGCAGAAGCCGTGGCAAGGAGATACGCCTGAGAAGGCGTCTTTCCGTTCCGACGCGGATCCGCATGAGCAGCTAGGTGCCACCGTGTCGGGCCGAGCCTGCGCCCCGGCGCAAAGGCGGAAGCGCTGCTGCGTGAGAACACGGAGCAAGGCAGCGAGGCACGAACTCAAGTAGCAGCGGGGGCGAGCGCGCGAAGAAGCGAGAAAGTATGTGCGCCATGAACGACGCACAGGAGACTGCCTGCTCGGATGTGCGCACGCAACAGTTGGTTTGAGCAAGTAGGAAAGCTAGAGCGGGAGACAGAGCGCAAGGGTGCTCGCGTGGAACGAAGTACGTGAATACGGGTGCGAGTGTCAGCGCGAGAAGCAATGTAAGTAGGCGGATAAGGAAGAGTGGCTGCGACTAAAGCAGCGCGCAAGAAGATAGCTCTACAGGAGAGAAGGCCAGAAGTAGAGCGAGCGAGTGTAGAGGTAAGTGATAAAGCAAGCTAGTGGAAGTGTAAGGACTGCCGGGAGAAAGAAAGAGTAGAAGAATGTAAACAAGTGAGTAAGAAGGTGGAAAGGAAGGAGTGCGCGCAAGCAGACGGTGAAGGGCGTTGAGAGGAACGAGAGCGACTCTAGAGGGCAGTAAGCGGATTAGTTAGAGAGGAAGAATGAGAATGCGTAGGCGATAGACGACAAAGGCAAGAGCGAGCGAGGTGCAGGCAGCACGAGTGATGCAAGCGAGGGGTCAGGGGGCGTGCGAGGAAGCGCGCGTAAGTGTGCGTGCGTGAAAGTGTGTGAATTAGTGAAACGCACGCGTGCGCTCGTGCCGGGCGGGGAGTGATGGCGAGGTGGGGTGTAGTGCAACGGAAGAGGTGTGGCCTGTGGCGTCAGGCGAAACGGGTTGGCGTTGCAGATGCGCGGGTGTGATCGCGGGCGTGAGTGCGTGCCTGAAAGTGTGTGAATTAGTGATTCCATCGTGCTCGCGGCCGGTGGGAGGCGAGAGTCGATGGGAAGGAGTGCGGTGTAACGGTTGGGGCTTCGCTCGCGGGGGCGCGTGCAGCGAAGTGAGCGCGCAGGTGAACGCGCTCGGTGGAGGAAGTGAGTGCGTGCGTGCGTGAAAGTGTGTGAATTCGTGAACTAGCCCTTGCGGAGGGTGGGGTCGGTGGGCTGTGTCCAGCCGGTGGTGGTCTGAATAGTCGGCGTCAGTCGGGGTCGTTTAGCTGGTGGGCAGTGGCCTAGGCGTAGCCGGCGTTCATGCTGCGGATTCGCCGGGTGAGGGGCGCGGGTGCTCGTGCGGGCCGCCGTTGTTCACCTCGACGAGCAGCAGCCCCTGCCCTTCGCTCCGGTCCTCGATGTGGATGTAGGGGACGTTGGTGGCGGGGCCCCACTGGGTGCGGCGGCGGATGAGGACGCTGATGCCGTGGACCTGCATCTCGTAGACGTCGCTAGGGGTGTTGTCGTTCGGGGAGGCGTCGACCACGGTGATCGACGCGTCGCGGATGCGGTGGAGTTCGGGGTCGGGCATGGCGGGTCCCTGGGTGGTTGGAGCGGAGTCGGGGGGAGTAGGTGGCGGGGTCGAGCGCGAGAAGGGCGTCGGCGACGGCCGAGAAGAGGTGGGAGGGGACGAGGCTGGAGTTCTGCAGCAGCGCGAGCTTGTCGCCGGGGGCCGCCGCGTCGACTGCGTCGAGCAGATGCTGGTCCTCGGTGTCGTCGCTGGCCCACTGGGACGCCTCGGAGGTGAGTGCGTCCAGGAGCGCTTCGGCGGCGGCCGTGCGGGCGCTAGGGGTGGTCATCTGTGGTCCTCAGGGGTGTGGAGCCGAGCGCGCATTGGGCGAATCCGGCCGTGTGTATGGGGCAGGAGGAGCCGGAGGTGTCAGGACGGGGCGGGGACGGCGTGAGTCAGGCTGAGCCGAGTGAGGGGGGCGTCGTTGTTCCACCTCTCGATGCAGTCGGGGCAGGTGGCCAGCCGGGGGTCGGCGGCGGCCGGGCGGTTGGCGCCTCCACACAGGGCCGCTCCTGCGGGGTTGGGCGCCAGCGGGCGGGGGAGCGGGGCCGGCCGCCAGCGGCGGGGGTCAGTCTGCTCCGGGATGCACGCGTCGGCGAAGGGGACCGGGGGGGCCTCGTGCACGGCGAGGGCCAGTTGGAGCAGCCGGTCGCGTACTGCCTCTCGCAGGCCGTGGAGGGCGATGCCGTTGCTGCCGGTCCACACGGCGACGGCGATCTCGCCGGGCTCAACCACTGCGCCATCGATGTCCATGCCGGGAAAGAGCAGTTCAGCCCCGCTGGAGGCGTGGGCCCATTCGAGTCGTTCGCTCATCAGGAAAGTCCTTGGAGGTGTGGGGGAGCAGAGAAGGGAGGGGCGGTCGGTGGCGTGCCCTGCGCTGGCAGGGCCGGGGTTCATTCGGGCTCTCACGCGCCCCGGACGGTGGACTGGCCGGTGTTGAGGTCCATCACCAGCCGCGATCCCGCTACGGGACAGGTGAAGCTGGAGTAGTCGCGCAGCGCGTGCTCGATGTCGGTACCGCCGTAGTCGACCGGGGTCTTCGCCCCCGACTCGTGCCGGGCGGAAGCGTTGACGCTCCAGCACACGGGGTCGTAGTCGTTGTCGTGCGTGCTGAAGGTGACGTGGGTGACCGGCATGGAATGGTCGGTGAGCCCCTCGCGGTGCAGTACGGCACTGTCTGCGCGGAGCGTGGCCAGGAGCCGGACCTCGACCCGTGCGAAGCGGCGGGTGCTGATGCGCCTGGCCAGCTCGTCGAGCTGCTGCTCGTCCAAGGCGTCGAGGAGGGAATCGATGATCGATTCGGTAGCGAGCACCGAGCTGCTGGCGCGCGCCGGGCTGGGGCGGTCGCTCATGACGTGAACTCCTGTGAAGAGGGCGGGTAAGAACGGGCGGAAGGCGTGTTACGGCTGGGGGACGCTCTGCCGGCGGACGGGCACGCGCGTGTCGACGACGAGCTGTGAGTACGCGGGGTCCTTGCGCCAGATCCGTCGTTTGATCCACAGGACCGGGCTTGCGGCGCGGGACGCCGGTAGCCGGCCACGCGCGTGTTGGTGATCAGTGGGTGACGGGCTCGAAGTGCTTGTGTCGTCGACCCAGGCGCGGTAGTCGCGGGCGTACTCCTCGTACACCCGCTGCACGGCGCGGTGATGGTCGTCGACGTCGAATGCGGGCCGCACCAGGGCGTCGATGGCGGCCTGGTCGCCATTGAACCGGGTGGCATGCGGTGATGCTGAGGGGGAGCCGTCCTGGGACCAGTGGCCGAACAGCAGAGTGGGCAGGATGCGGCTCGCTCTCGTGGCGGCGGGGCTAGGAGGCCAGGACGACGCGGATGTGCTCGCCGTGGCTGGGCTTCGACCAGCGGGTGAGGGAGTCGAGCGCGGCGGCGATGTCCGTGAAGTGGTCGTGGTCGCCAAATCCGCCGGTTACCTCCCCGGTCGTGCCGCTGTACATCTCGGTCACTTCGGCGCCACGCCAGCCGGGCCCGCCCCAGTACTCGAAGACCACGGCGTCGGGCATAGGGGCCTGGTTGGCGTAGTGCTTGAGGAGGGCGCGGCGCAGCGCGGCCCACCGGCGTTCGGTGTACATGTACGGGTGGAGGTCGCCGACCGGCTTGCCCTTGCTGCCCCAGCCGCAGCCCTCGCAGTAGCGCAGCCCTCGGTAGTTGTAGGCGGGGCAGGACGGATTGCCGCAGCGCCACAGGTAGCCGGCCTGGCGGAAGAGTTCGTGGGCGAGACGGGTCTGGGTCTCGTCGGCATGGGCGGTGAGACGGGCTATGACGGAGCGAACTGCGTCGGCTTCGGACATGGGGTTCTCCGCAAGGGGCATGGAGGAGCGGCGTGTGGCTCCTGGGGGTGTGAGGTGGAGGGGAACGGTGCCCTCAACACCAACAACAATACATAGTGAAACTCAAATACGCAACATCTCGGAGGTGGTGTGGTCTCTTCCAGCACCGTGCAGGCAAGCCGTCGTGCTTCTCCAGGACCTTCAGGACGGCCCGTTCGCGGCGCAGCTTCGGGTGGCCTCGGCGAGAGCGTACGATCTCCACCTCGTGCGAGCGGGTCCTTTGGGAGCATCGCCACCGAAGCGCTCGCTGTCTGCTCGTCCTCAGCCATTCCGGGGATCACGGCTCCGCTCCTGGGTCACCATCAGGGGCATGCGTGAAGAGGACTTTCAGGAAGAGTAGTACCTCGGCGACGACGTCATCCACTTCACCGACGCGCCCCTGTGGGACGGAGAGGCGCTGCCGAAGTCGCGAAGGACCAAGAACTTCAAGAACCGGCATCTGCTGCCGGCAGCCAGAGTTCGGCTGCTCGACTACTTCGACACGGGGCGTACGCCACCCAAGGAGATCTGCGCCGCCGTACGGCACACGGCGTGGGAGGACCTGGAAGTAGCGGGAGGGCCGCTCGACGCCGTCGGTGACCGGCTCTACGTCCTGGAGTTTCGGTCCATGGTCGAGAAGTTGTCCTACATCAAGGTCGGGCGGGCGGAGAACAGGCCCGACAACACCCGCGAGGTTTCGGATCGCATCTCACGTCATGAGAGCGACGCGCAGGTGACTCAGGCGCTCCTCTTCCGGGCGTGGATCTCCCGTCCGTGCGTCACGGCTGAAGCATGGGAGAAAGGGTCAAGGATCATCTGACCGCCGTGACGGAGATCCTTAAGGTCGGCGTACTGGTCAAGAAGGAGTACTTCCGAGGCATCAGCCCCTTAAGCCCGGCCCCCAAGCGCTCTGCAGGCCATCGACGAGAGGACAATGTCATGACAGCACCTACCGGCCTGGTCATCCCGGCTGAGGCCGACGACTCATGGGAGCTGGCCGACCGCTGGCGAGGCTATCTCTCCGAGGTTCGTGCTGGCCGTCTTGTGCTGAAGGGCAACACCAACTGGCCCCGGTCCGAAGGGAGCCGGACACGAGTCCGTCCGGAAGACCACCGCAGCGCGCCCGCCGGACCAGGATCACCGGATCGGGGAAAGGTCCCCGAACTCCCGTGCCCTCCCACCGGGCGGAGGGGTTGAGGTTGTGGCATGGGCTCGATGCGGTGCGGGGAGGACCGGGGTGTCGGCGGTGGCCGGGACGGCAGCGGCCGTTCAAGAACTCGACGGGGACCAGCGCGCAGCGCTCGACGCCTGCGTGGTCGCGGCGCTGGCCTTGAGCAGCAGTGAGGGCGAGGCACAGGGGCGGATGCGGCTGCTGATGGAGTGCCATGGTCGCTACGTGCGCTCGTTCGGGGTCCTTGAGCAGGCACCGTCGTACGAGGTGTTCGCCCGTCGGCTCCGCGGAGGCCGGGTGGCCGACCTTTTGCCGGGACGGCCCCAGGGATCAGTGCTTGGCAAGCTGTGGCTGCTCGATGACGACGGCATGCCCAGCTCGGCGCTGCACCGGCTCGCGGTGGAGGCCTCTGAGCACGGCCACCAGGCCCCGGGGATCGGTGCCGACATCCGTCATCTGCACAGTCTGCTGCGGGCGGTGGGGATGCTGCCGGTGAGTACTGGGCTGTCGCGGATCTCCGGCGAGACCGTCCAGCACGCCGTCTTCCGCGCGTTGGGCGCCGCCGGCTTCGAGGCGTACACCCGGGGCCGGGAGACGATGGTCCGCACACCCGTCCTGACACGGCGCGTTTTGTCCCGGAATACCGCGTTGGTCGAGCTGGGCGCGTACACCGGTATCTCCCCGACGCGGCAGTTCGGCGGCCTGTGGGCAGCGTGTCCGATGTGCAGGTGGACGATGCGGGCCACCTACCGCCCCAACGGCATGGTGGATGTCGAGTGTGAGGACGAGCGCCACCGTCTGCTGGGCGCCCGGTACCGGGCCGAGCCGATTGCGGTGGGCTGGCGCTTGGCCCCGTGCGGCGAGTTGCGCATCGTGCCGGAGCTGCTGCCCGTGGAGGGCTACGTGGCGTTGCCCTACGCCCTGTGGCTGTGGGTGACGCTCCCGGGCCTGCTGGAGGTCGAGCTGCGCGACCGGTTGGTCGCCTTGGGCGCGGAGGTGCGGCTGTGGCCGTTCGGTGACGCTTATGACCTGCATGTCACTCGTCCCCGCCGGTCCAGGGTGTGGCGCGTTGACGTCAAGACCTGGGCCGACCCGTACGGGCTGGCCCAGAAGCTGCGTGAGGATCCCGAGGGGCCCGGCGAGCTGTGCTTCGTGGTGCCTGAGCACCTGCGGGGGTACCTGCCGCTGCTGCGCCGGGTGGTGCGGGACAGTGGGGCGCGCGTGCTGACCGATGCCGACCTGGTGGCGGAGGTGGAGGGGGCGTGAGCAGGACGCTTGCCGGGGCTCTGGCCTTGGCCGAGTACCTTCTTCCCGCCCGGTTCCGCGACGGGCGGCAGGTGGTGCGCGTCGCGGACGCCCATGTCCTGTTGAGCGGGCACACCCCGCGTGCCGTGGCGGGCTGGGAGCAGTGGTCGGAGGCGGACAAGCAGCGCCTTGGCGTGCTGTTGGGCACCCGTCACCGGGGGGAGGCGCTACTGCACCACGTCGAGCGGACCGTCTATGACGTCTTCCACACACCGGACTCGGATGACCCGCTGCCCGCTCTCTACGCGCTCGGGTACAGCGAGCGGGGGCGGGCGCTTGAAGTGCTGCCGACTCACGGGCAGAACCCTGCGGACATCGTCGATCGCCTGCTCGCGCCGGCCAGGCGCCGGCGGCTGCTGCGGGTCGCGAGCGGGTCGGGCTGGTCGGCGCCGACATCGCGAGGCCGGGTACAGCTCGCTTTCCCGGACGAGCAAGGGGTGTACAAGCCGCCTCGGGTCGTGACCGCGCCGTCGGTGGATTTGGTGGTGGACGCCGATGAGCTCGGCTGGCAGAGTCGGGACACCGACCAGGACATAAAAGGCCCGGCCTTCCGCGAGAAGCAGATTGCGCTGCTGCTGCGCGGGACCATCGGTGGCGGGCAGCGCCCCCTGGAACCCGTCGTCCTGCCGCCGGGCCGGATGCACCTGCTGAGTGCGCCTCCGGGCGTGGGCAAGAACGTCTTCGGCCGAGGGCTGGCGATCCAGCAGGCGGGTCTGCGCCGCACCACCGTGCTGGTGGTCAGTGATAACGGTGACGTCTATGGCGAGGCCGCCACCTTGCAGCAGGAGCTGCGGGCGGCGGGCGTCGAGGAGACGGCCACGCCGTTCATCGCCCCCAACAGCCGCTACAACTTCGCACTGCGCTCCGCCGCGAAGCTGGAGGGCACCGGCGTGCCGCTGGCGCAGGCCTCGGCGGGCATCGACTTCCTCGTCAACAATTCCGCCTACGGGTGCGCCGCGCAGGCGCAGCTTGAGGGACGCGACGCCTTCGAGGGTGGCAGGGAGCCGTGCACGGTCACGGCGTCGGACGCCTTCGAGCGACCGGAGCGTGCGCTGTGCCCGTATGTGTCGTCCTGTGGGAAGTTCTCCCACGTCGAGGCCGCGACGACGGCAAGGATCATCGTGACCACCCACGCCTGCTTCCAGTCCGGGGTGATCAAAATTCCGGTGGAGGTCGACGGGGAGGTCCGCAACAGGATCAGCGTGCGCGAGTTCCTTCTGCGCCTGGCGTCCTATGTGGTCGTCGACGAGATCGATGCCTACCAGTCGCGGGGGTTCGACGAGTGCGGCGTGCTGGAGCTCGCGTCCCGCTCCCGCCCGACCACGGTGCTGCGGCGCATTCGCGACAGCCTGCACCAGGCGCCGCCGCGGCTGGCGGTGGCCGTGCGCCGGCCCCTGACCCGGGCGGTGTTCCTGGCCGAGCAGATGCTCGACCTGGTGGCCGGGGAAGAGGTCTGCACCGAGGTCGCCCAGGCGCGGGCCCTGGCCCGCGGCCAGGACCCGCGCCGGACGCGGCAGGTCCTGCAGGACCGCAAGCGCTGGTATCAGCCCCATCAGTGGGACCGGCATTTGCTGGAGAACCTGATCGGGGTGGATCCCGAGGTCGCGGCCACCGACGAGCAGGCCGACTGTCTGCAGGCCTTGCTCCCGCGCGTGGCCACCCGGCCAGGCGACCGCCCATACTCCGCCGTCCTACCGGACCGGCTGCTGCCCGTCCCGGACGTGCTGGAGCGGATGCTCACGATCGACGAGGGCGGCGAGTGGCAGCTTGGCTCCCTCAAGGACGAACTGCGGGAGATCCTCTCCGCCGCGCTGCCCGCCTTCTGCGCCGCCGAAGGCGGAGCCGACGAAACACCTGCCGAGTCCACGGTCCCGGCACAGCGCGGGCCCAACCAGCCGGAGCCGGAGCGGGCGCCCACGCGCACCGAGGTCACCGCAGGCGTCCTGCACGCGCTGATCATGAAGACGTGGCTGACGGCCATCGTCCACACGATGTTCAACCTGACCGACAGAGCCGGCGAACTCGCCGGGCACGGCATCGACGCGGCCTCCGAGCTCGCCGACGCGATCGGCCACCAGGGCGCCGGCACCGTCGTCCCGTTCGGGCCGCTGGGACGCCAGCTGGGCGGGTTCCGCTTCGAAGGGCTGGACGATCCAGGTGCCCATGCGAGTTTGAAGATGGAGGTGCTGCGCGCCGACCCCCACACCGAGACGCAGTTCCTCGGCAGCATCGTCTCCCTCGCCCTCAGCGGCCGCCAGCGTACTGTCCTGGGCATGTCCGCCACCGGCTTCATGCCGGGCGCGGCCCGCACCCATCTGCTCGGCCGCCCCGACTGGGCGATGCCCGACACCCTCCGCGAGGGTCTGACCATCTACAACAGCACCCCCGTCGCCGACGGAAAGCTCTTGGCCGTCGGCAGCACCCCCTACCGCGAACGCGACCAGCGGGTCATCTCACTGGCCGCCGGCTACGCACCAGACCTGGTGCGCGACCTGGACCGGCTCGCCGCGGAGGCGCGCACCCGGCATCGCGCGCGGGCCCTGATCACCGTCAATTCCTACCGGCAGGCGCGCCTGTTCGCCCAGGCCCTGTACGACACCGCGCTCGCCCTCGGGCGGCGGCTGCGAATCTACGTCGCCGTCGCGGACACCCCCGACCTGTCTCTGCCGCCGGTCTGCGACGCGATCGGCCAGCTCACCCGCGACCGTTTCGCGGAGCTGGCGGACCTCGACGGCGAGGTACTCATCTCACCGCTGCCACGCACCGAGCGGGGCTTGAACGTACTGACCGTGTTCGAGGGCGTCGCCGTGTCTGCCATCACCCTGATCGCCATGGGTGTGCGGCCGGTCATGCCGGCCGACGACCCGGCGGTGCTGGCGGCCAGTGTCGCCGCCCGGGCTTGGCGCGACACCGTGCCCGGCGACGACCCCGCCGCCGTCCTGACCCGAGCCCGCGCGGCGGCCGACGCGCACCTGCGCCTGAACCTCAACGCGCCCAAGCGCTTCTCCTCCCTGCCCGACGAGCTGAAGTACGAACTCGTCGCCACCCTCCTCGGGCAGAGCGTTCAGCTGGCGGGCCGCGGACGCCGCGGTCAGACCCACGTCGAGCTCCACTTCATCGACGGCGCCTTCCACGACCCCACCTGGGGGTCTGACCTGCCCACCCTGATCCGCGGGCTGCTCGAGCGGTCCCCTCAGGACGACCTCGCGCAGCTCGGCGCTTCTTACGGCTACACCATCGAGGAAATCGCCGAGTACGCCCACGCCCAGCACCTGCTCCCCGCGCTGCGCGCGGGCTTTGACGCCTACCTGGGAGAGTACGCATGAGTCGCCCGCTCGACAGCGTCGCCCGCAAGCAGGCCCGCCTGCTGCAGTTCCGCACCGCTCCCGCCGACCTGGGCGAGGTGATCGCCTACCGGCCAGACGCCCCCGTCATGGATCTGGCCATGGAGCTCTCGCGCGAGTACAAGCGCAACGTTGGCACCGGTCTGGACGTGCAGCCGCCCTACCGGGCGCTGGAGTGTGTCCTGCGCGCGGCGGCGGGTACCTGGGCGCGCTGGCAGTGGAACGACGGCTGCTACGAGCTCCTGTGCGCGGCGCCGATCAGCGCCGAGGACCGGCGCGACGTGTTCTGCTACTGGGCCGAAGCCGTGGTCCCCGGTGCCGACGGTCGGCGCATCGGCGAACATCTGGCCGAACTCCTTGCCCGGGCCGAGCCCCGCTCCGCCGTTCTGCCCCCGCCGCCGAGCGCCGGCAAGCGCTCGCGCGCCTGGTGGCCGGGCGAGCTCGCCCGCTGGCGCCTGGCCGAGGAACTCGCCGCCCTCGAGTGGCCCCGCAACAACGGCGCCCCCGTCCGTTTCGCTCTGTGCACCGACGGACGCCTGGCCGCGATCGGTCACGAACTGTCCGCCGAACCCGACCGCAAGGGCGTCGTGCGCCACCTGCTGCCCCGTATCACCATCGGCACTGCCGCCAGCGGGCATTCCCGGCGTCACGCGGTGACCGTGAACGCCAGCACCACCCTCCTCGCCACCTCCTGGAAGGGTGTCGCCACCGTCTTGCTGGCCAACCCCGACCAGCCGCTCGTCGTCGCCGCGGCCACCGACGGCCCGCCGTGGAGGCGCCGACTGAACGTCCCTGCGGTCGCCGCCAGCCGCCGCCTGGCCGCCCTGCCCCGCCTGAGCGCGAACGTGCCGCCCTTCCCAGAGCACCTCGCCGAGGACGCCCTGGCCGGCACCGCCCCGGGGCCGGTCTGGGCCGTCGCCCCGGCCAGCGTCCGCACCCCCGGCCTGGGCCGCGGACACGGCATGGAGTTCTTCCGCCGCGTCGAGGAGGCCATCGACACCCGGTGCGAGAAGTACAGCCACCGCAGCCCCGTGTTCATCGAGGTCCCCGGCATCAAGGTGCCGCCCACCGAGAGCGGCTCACGCGTCAGCGGACCGATCCCCCTCGAACGGATCCCCGCCGCCCTGGACGCCGCCGGCGTGGACACCCTCCTCGTCCCCGTCCTGTGGAGCACCGACGAGGTCCGCGCCCGGGTGAAGGCCGCGATCGCCGCCCAGTGGGGCCCCAGCGAAGACTGGAAGGCCGCCGAAGGCGTCGCCGAACCCGCCGTCGGCGGGCGTATCGAGGTCATCTTCCTCCACGACAAGGCCAGCGCCCTCGGCCACGGACCGCGCACCAGCGCGGAACGTGAGCGGGACCTGGCGCAAATGCTCGCCCCCCACACCCGCAAGGACACACTCATCGCAGCTATCTGCGAGACCGACTGGGATCCCGAGCGCTGGTACCCGAGCGTCGAAGCCCGCGAGAAGGCCGAGGCCGAGGACGGCAAGTGGCCCTCCAAGCAGGCTCTCGCACGCCTCGCAGCGACCTCTCAGTACATCAAGCAGGCCCCGCCGCCGGTCCCCACCCACACCCGGGAGGGCAAGCCCTACAACGAGAAGTACCGCGCGAAGAAGGTCGCCTCCCGCCAGAGCGGCCTCGACAGCTCGACCGCAAACGTGCTGCGCGAGATCCTCAGCGGCGTCGGCGCCACCGACCACCGCCTCAGTGCCGCGTTCGGCAAACTGCCGCTCGAGAACTGGTGGCACATCGGCATCCACGTCCGCCGCCACGCCCAGCGCCGCACACCCGGCAAGCGCCGCACCACCGAACCGGCACCGATCACCGCAACCCTCACCGCCATGCGCCCCACCGGCGGAAAGGACGCCCCCTGGCAGATCTGGTCCTACAGCCCCCAGGCCGGGCAATGGCAGCCCCACAGTCCGGCCACCACCACGCTGCACGCCGCCGACCTCGCCTGGGACGTCAGCGGATACCGCGCCGCTGCGGACGAGACACTCCAGGCCCGCGCCGCCGCGGACATCGTCGAGCAGGCCCTCATCGCCACCCGCACTCAACTCCCCGCACCAGCCCCCGCAGTGCTCTACGTCGACGGCGACGCAGCCGAATACATCTGGGCGGGCCTCACCGACGAAGCCCTGGGCCAGGACCCGCCGCCCGGCATGCCCCGGCCAGCGTCCTGGCTGCCCGGCCACAGCCTCCCCCGCGCCCAGCGACCCCTGGCCACCGTCCGCGTCATCGGTGACCTGGAACGCATCGGCCGCCCCACCGGAGCCCACATGCGCACCAGCGATGGCACCTGGCGCGCCACCGACACCACCAACAGCCTCTTCCAACTCGCCACCGACGACGGCACCCTCACCTACCCCGACCTCCTGCTCGTCAACGTCCCCCGCACCTGGGCCGCCGGCCCCGCCGGCCGCTTCGGCAAGGACGAGACACGCTTCGACAGCGGCAGCCAGAGCAAGAACGGCTACGCCCACACCGCCACCCGGTACACGGTCATCGCCCAGGGCCCCGACGTCGACTGCGACCTCATCGGAGCCGTCGCCGCTGTCCTGACCAACCAGGGCATCACCTCCGACGTCCGCCAAAGCACCCCCACCCCCCTCCACCTCGCCCGCAGGATGGACTCCACCCACCCCTACTACCGCCGCACCGCGGAGAGCGCCGAGGACTCCCCCGATGCCGCCGAAGACGGGAACACCGCGCACGAGGAGACGACCAGCCTGTGACCCGAGGCGCGGTGGCACGGGCGAGGAGACAGACAGGGCGCTGCAGGCCGCGATCGGGATCCGGCGTCCCGGGCAGCTCGCGACCCGCAGGCCGCCGGACGGAGCTGCTGCTCCGCAGGGAGAGAATGGGGCGAATGCGCGCTGCACCCATTGCCTGCGGCGCGTTGTGCGGGGTTCAGGACCGCTGGGCGGGCGGCGGGCCTCGTGAGGGGGGCAGGTCGCGCCAAGAGGCGTCATCCCCGGTGATGCCGGGGGTAGCCGAGGCCATGGCGCACGAGGTCTTTCGCATCGCGCCGCTCGCCGGGGAGACGACGTCGTCGTTCGTGGGCCGGGTCGCCGCCACAGTCTGGGACCAGGCCACTCATTAACCTGATCTACGGTCAGCCCGTGGGTGGCTCGTCTTGGGGCGGGAAGAAACCGAGACGTTCGGAACCGTCGGCGTCAAAGGCATAGATCCTGGCACGTTCGGCGATGGTAGCAGGCGGAGTGCCATTCTCGATGATGATGACCTGGCCCGGGGGGTCGTCGAGCAGATCTCGGTAGAAGTGCTCCACAACGTCGGGGGTCATTAGCTCCGGATCAGCTTCCCGATTCTCGGGCTGTCGGTAGGTGAGCACGGGCGAGTCGAGCACGACGAATCCAGGGTGGATCAGACCGCGAGCAGTATTGCGGCGTGCCAGTGATACGGCGAAGGCCGCGTGGATGATGGACCGCATGCCCTGGCCCCGGCTCCCTCTGGGCCGCCCGTCGACTGCAATCTCTGCACTGGTCGGGTTGTAGGTGACGCGATTCTCTCCGGGTACCTGCCAGGCCTGAAGGGTCTGGTGAATGGCCTGCTCGAAGTCTGAAACGTCGGCAGCGGGAATGCCGTCCGGCCTGGCCGGTGGCGGGTTCGGCAGGGCAATCGGCAGTGATGCCTTCATCTCTTCGAGCTGCTCGATCTGGGCATGGATAGCCAGCTCTTGCTCCAGGCGTGAGCGAGCTGCGAGGACCTCGCTGGTGTCGGTCGTAAGTGGTTCGAGCTGCTCCTCAAGTGCACGCAGTTCACTGTCGATGGCCGCGAGCTGGTCAGCGCGGCGGGCGCAGTCCGCGTTCAGATCTGCCGCTTGAGCCTCAAGGTCTTCGATCGTGCTGAGCAGGTCGCGGTGCAGCTCCGTGGTCTTCCGGGTTTCAGCGGCAACAGCTGCCGCCAGCCGAGTTGTCTCGGCAAGGTGATGCCCAGGGTGCTGGTGCTCTGGTTCCGCACCGCAAAAAACGCAGGTGCCGGTCTGGAAGTAGCCCAGGAGATTCCCGGCTTCACCGACCATGCGCAGGCGCTCGAGGTCCGACTCGTACTGCTCGCATAGCAGTGCAAACCGGGCTAGAAGTTGACGTACCTCACTGGCGCGCTGCTGATTGGCGCTGTCGCTGGCTTCCAGGTCACGGCGACGCTGCACGAGCGCGGAGCGGGAAGCGATGAGCCGACCGGATCGGGACGTGGCGTTGTCCAGTGAGCTCTGCAGGCGAGCCAGCTGCTCATACAGCTCGGACTGATTCGCGGCGATCGTGAGTTTTCCGCGGTTGTCGTCGATGAGGCGGTCGAGGATCTCGACCTGGCCTTTGCCGACCTTCTTCTCCACCGTGCCGGGCGCGGTCGGGCCGACTGGTTCGTCGTGCCCGGTAAGGAGGAGCTGGAGGACTGACTTCTCGCCAGTCTCGTTCTGCGGCAGCCCTGTGGTGAGGACCGGGGACCGCTCTCCGGCCATACGCGAGTCGTTGATGACAGAGAGTCGGGCCAGGTCCCGGAAGTTGAGCAGCCGTACCTCGCCGCGCGAGTTCCGGAGGATCTTCAGTCCGTCGATTCCCAGCACCTTGAGGAGGTATCGGGAGATGTTCCGCTGAGAGGTCGAGCTGTGCTTGAAGCCGAGCGTGGCATCGGCCGGCGCCGTGGTGAGCTGGCGCAGATCGCTGTTGAACACGTCGATGGGGCTGTCCGCGAGCCCACGGGAGAGGGTCAGGACCCTGCCGTCGTCTACCCGCAGCCCGAGCAGGATGCGGCTGTAGCCCTTGTCCTCCGGGATCGGTTTGAGCTCGCTGGCGCCCAGCATGTAGTCCACAGACTTCTCGATGTAGGACTTGCCCGTCTCGGAAGCGCCGTAGATGACCGTCAGGCCCGGGCTGAACTCAACGGTCGCGGGGGGCTTGCCCACTCCGAGGAACGTCAGGTGTACCAGCGACAGCCTGTTCACAGGACGTCCCCTTCGGCTGAGTGCGGCGTGTCAGCGGTGAGGCGGTCGAACCAGCGCTGGGTGATCTGCTTCATGCCGTCGCGGACGTCCGTTTCTTCGTGCATGTAGGTGCTGACGAGCCAGGAGGCCCGTTCCGTTAGCAGCCCGACGTAGGGGGCTTCCAGGACGTTGAGGAAGCTGGCGGCCTCCTCTGTTGCCCCGTAGAGGAAGCCGTCGTCGGTGGCGGTCATGTCGGCTAGGCCGGCACGCATCAGCACGACGAGTCCCCGTTCGATGAGGCGCCGACGCATGCCGAGTTCGCCAGGGCCGACGGGAAGGTCTGGGTGGAGGCTGGATGGGCCGTCGTCGAGGTCGCCGCTGTGGAGCATCGCGTGGTCGAGGTAGACGAGCTGGGCGACGTCCAGGCGGCGGGGGAAAGTCCCGGACAGTAGGACCAAGGCGCGGACGCCGACTTCCAGGGGACTGTTGAGAGGATTCACGCGGACTCCTCTTTGCACCAGGTCAGCTTCTGGTCGTTCGCCAGATGGTGGCAGAGCCCCTTGAGGTCGATGACTTCCACGACGGGGGCGAGGATGTTGTGTGGGTTGGGCTGGTGGGCTGCGGCCGCGTCTAGTACGGCGTCCAGGCGGTCGTGACCGCAGTTGTAGTCGCGGTCCTCGATGTCGACCACGGCGTTGTACAGGTTCGTTTCGATCTTCTTGTAGGTGGCCTCGGGCACGCTCTCGCGGGCGAAGACCCGCAACGCGTCTGCGTGGAAGAACGCCTCTCGTTGTCGGGCCAAGTGCCGGTTGATCCGCTCGTGCTCGCGAGCCTGGGCCAGGGTCTCCAGGCTGAGGCCGTACTTCTCGTTGTAGACGTCCAGGAGCTTTTGCACATACACGGCCTCGTCAGCCCTCTGTTCTACGGGCGCCGGATCGGCATCTGGACGCGGCCTGAGCTGCTCCGGGAAGCGCCGCACGTGGTGCGGGGTCGTCGCGTGCAGCTCCAGGATGTTGTCGATGTCTGAGGCCTCGAACATCGAGAAGTCCGTCTGTCGAGCGAGATCTCCGACGGCCTGCCGTATGGCCGGGTCAAGATCGGTCCCGAGTTTGGAGTCTCCCTTGTCCCAGGCTTCGAGGAAGTCCTTCTTCAGCTTTGGGGGGTGGAGGAGGAGCCGATCGAGGGTCTGGCCGATCTTCGGTGCCACGAAGACGTACCGAGTGGGCAGCTCGTACTCGCCCAGCACCTTCGCCGTGAAGATCTTGACCATCTCGGGCCACGCATCGCTTTGCGTCAGCGCCTTGCTGTAGTGCTTGCACTGGTAGCAGTGCCACTCCCCGGCAGTGCCCTGCGGGGTCAGGCAGGCCGCGACGTCCGCTCCTCGGTCGCCTGCCCCACCCATTCTCTTCACCCGAAGATAGGGTCGCCCGTTCCACAGGCCGAATGCCCGGACCCATTCGACGGTGAAGTCCTCCCAGTCGTCGGCCTTGTAGACGTGGGTCAGGAGCTGTTGCGGGGTGAAAGTGGGAGCGCCCTGCGGAGCGGTGACCACGACCGGAGGCGAGGCTGGCTCCGGAATGTTCTCGAAGACTGGCCTCGCGCCGTCCCTGCCTGGCTGCAGCTCCCCAGCCACACTTCACCGCCCCCCCCGGCACCGAGCCGTCACGCAAGATCACGCACCGTAGTCATATCATCCCGGCTTGCTCACCGTGAAGGCCCGAGCTCATCAGCGGCAGCGAGTGGGGTCCGGTTCATCAGGACGGGCACTTGATGGCGAAGGCCCGCAACCGCTTTCACCAGTCGAGTCACCGTTTCGCGGCTCCGCCCGCGGCCCGGGGCGTTGTTTCAGTGGACTCGCGGGTGGCAGGACGGGTGGGTGCTCGCCCTTTGCAGGACGGGTGGCTGACGCCGTGATCAGGGCCTGGACGCGTTGGGCGAAGCCGGCTCCCGGGAGGGGGAGCTCGGTTTCCGGTTCGCGGAGGTAGCCGGCGGCGACCGCGTCCGGGATGTAGGCCATGAGTCTGCGGACCGCGGCCGACCGGGGGCGCGCGGTGTTCTGGGAGAGCCGGCGCAGGACTCTGAGGATGGTGGCGGTAGAGGTGCTGGTGAGGGAGTGGTTGGCGGGGTGCCAGTGCCCGGCGCAGGACACGGTGTCGATGTCCTGGTCGGGATCTGGTGTTCCGGGCGGGGGTGAGACGTCGTCGGCCTGGTGGTGCCACCAGTCGGCCGTGTCTCCCTCTCCCTGTGCGAGGTGGTGGAGGTAGAGGCAGTAGGCGGCGGCGGCCTGTCCGGCGCCGGCGGCGTACTGCCACCAGAATCGTGCGCCTTCGTCGGTGTCGGACAGCTGTAGGACGCAGGCCAGGGCGAGGGCGCTGCGGGGTTCGGGGACCTGGTCGGTGAGGAAGTCGGCGACGGCGGCGGGCGGGGTGTGGGTGAGGAGGGTCTCGCACAGGGCTCGCAGGTCCTCGGCTGCCGCGTCCACCGTGCCGTTGTGGGCAGGCCGGTGCGCGGGCGTGGGTCGGTGCTGGCCAGTCGCCGGAATGGTGGGGTGGGGGGCGGGTTCGCGGGGGACGGTGCGGTTGCGGACGAGGAGGGCTCTGGAGAGGAGTTCTTCGATGTGGCTCACGGGGTGGTCCCTTCGGTCGTGGGCGGGGGGATGACGCTCTCCAGGAAGCGGGTGGCGTGGCGTTCGTCGGAGCGGACGGTGGCCAGGGAGGTGCCCAGGAGGGCGGAGACGGACTCGTGAGGGAAACCGCACAGGCGGCGCAGCACGATGACGTCGAGCTGGCGGTCGGGCAGGCGGCTGATTGCGGTGAACAGTTCGAGAGTCTCGGTGAGCTGGTCCATGTGGTCGGCCGTGGTGGCCAGGGTCTGCAGGGCGACGGTGTCGAAGGCGGCGCTGCCCAGTTCGGGCCGGCCGTCGCGGTGGGGGGTGCGGGCCATGACGGTGGTGCGCAGAATGTTCCAGGCGTAGCGGCGGGTGTCGTGGCTGGCGAGGGCCTGGTTCCACGTGAGCCAGAGGCGGTCGAAGGTGTCGGCGACGGCGATGTCGCGCTGGTCGCCGTCGAGGAAGACCTGGGCGTAGAGCAGGTAGTCGTTCTCGACGAGCTCGCGGAAGGCCCGGTGCTCCAGGGGCGGGGCCGCGTGGGAGGCCGTCAGGGTGGTGGGGTCGGTGCAGCCGTTGATCCACTCGCTGCTCTTGTGGGTTTCCAGGGCTGCCTGGCTCCAGAGCCGGTACAGGGGCCAGTTCGGCATGCCCAGTTCGTCGGCGAGCCGGAACACGATCTCCCAGCGGGGGTAGAGGCCGACACCGCGCAGCAGTTCGCTGATCTTCGACTTGGCGAAACGGACCCGGCTGCTGAGTTCGTTCAGGGTCAGGCCGCTGGCCAGGTAGGCGGTGCGCAGCGGGTCCAGCCAGGCCCGGTGGGCGCTGCCCACATTGTCCGCGACGGGCCCGAGTTTGCGCCCCGGGCGTGCGGGTGCGGGTCTGCCGGGTGGTACCGGGGGTTCGGTCGGCGTCGTCACGGGGCGTCGTCCTCCTTGTCCGCGGCCGCGTCAAGGCGGGTCCCGGCGCCGGTCGTGGGCGCGGTGTGGGAGCGGACGGTGTGGACGATCTGCTGCACGGTCAGGGCGAGGGCCGGGGCGAGCGCGGCCACCGCGGCCGTCTGGCCCGCGGTCACCATCACCACACTCCAGGCGAACACCGTCACCGTGACCGTGACGACCACTATCTGGCGAGGCTTCATACAGAGCCTTCCCCTCGTACGTCTTCGAGATCAGCCATGTGAACCCGGCGGCCCCATCCGGAGGGGGCGCGCCAGCATCCCGGGCAGGCGGGTGCCGAGGCCGCCACGCTGGGGAGGGCAACCAGCATGGCCACATGGGAAGTTGCTACGCCACGTGATCAAAGAATCACGGAACAATAGGAACAATGCGGGGGTCGGTCCGGACCCCCGCGGTCTGTGAGACACCGGCGGCCGGCGCAGGCAAGTCGGCGCGCTGACGGGTGGAAGTTCCCGGTTCTCCTTGCAATTGCACGCCGAAACGACGTCAATAGGGCATGACGCCTTCGGTGTCGGCCTTCCATCCGGAAGGGCCCGTCCCCGTGCCGAAACAATGGGGGAAACGGGCATCCGCTCTCGCCTGGCCGGCCTTAGAGGCCAGGCGAGAGCGCAACCCACACAGGGGCACGACGACCGTAGAACACACCACTGACACTCCCCCGGGCACCGTTCGCGCCCCTCATCGCGCAGCCACGGCACGGAGCACTGGGGACGAAGCTGCAAGAGGCAGCCCGGGCGCCTACATGGGACACATCACCCTCGGGGGCGTGGGCCGATACATGGCTATGCCCCCGCTGGAGGGGGAGCCAGCGAGGGCTGTGCCGCCTCATCCGCCTGGGGAAGGCCGACAAGAGGCAGGCAGCCACCGTCCCCGGGAGGTGCCGGACCCCGGCACGGGGAGCTCCGGTGGGACGGTGGTGCGGCCACAATGCGCCACAGTGGCGAGAAACAGCAAGAGTGCGGACAAGCAGAGATTCCACCGCACCGGACGGCAAGCCGAGCCGTTCGGTTACGCGGCCGGTTTTCGTCACGCTCTGGTCCGGACAGCCGGCCGCCGTCTCCTCCAGGGCTACCACCTCCGCCTCGTCAGCCGTCAGGCTCCAGCGGAGCTTCGTGGCCACCCATTCAGCGACGTACCGGCAGTGCACCTCACGGGACTCGGTGTCCACTGGCAGCCGGGTGACGGCTTCGGCCAGAGGAAGCGTCTCCGCGGCGTGAGCAGGAGGAGGACACGGTCACGGGCAGGGCGGCGAGGGAGGCGGCGACCAGGCCGCGCAGCACGGTGGTGAGCATGAGCCGTTGATAACGACTTCCGAGGGGGCGCTGTCGGGCGTTCCTCGAGTGCGCCGCCCGTGTGGGTGGAATGGTCGTACCGGAAACGGCAATTCACAGCACTCGTGCAGCACGCGGCGGACGGTCAGTAGCACGTTGCTGCGTACCCGGTCGGGTGACGCTGCCCGGACGCGAGAACCCCGGCGGGCACAGGCGCGTCGTGCCAGGTATGAAGCCAATCAACGAGGCGCATCTGGCCAGGCCGGGGCTCGCGGTCGTGGAGGTCGCCGCCGCCGATGACGAGACTGCGTTCGCGGTCCAGGAACTGCTCGCCACACGGTGGGCGATCGCCCCGGCGGACCGCACAACCCACGAGCCGGGCGAGCCGGGCGTCCGGCTGCGCTGTTTTCTGGACCTGCGGCAGCACTCCGAACACGAGGCCGACGACCGGGTGCCTAACAGTTACTGATCAACTGCGCGATACCGGTGCCGAGCTGAATGATCCCGGAGCAAGGCGTCCTGGGACGGTAGACAGCTTCTGGGATGCGGGCTGCAGAGCGTGTCAGCAGCTCGACTACTTGCTCGTGCGCGGTGTCAGAGTGGGTGTCCCAGATGAGCCCGTCCGGGCGGGTGGGGTTGCCGGGGACCCAGGCCGGACTCAGGTCGAAGCGGTACCACAGGGGCATCGAGCGCATCAGCAGGGCGCTGCGCAGCGGTGTGCTGTCGGTGTACGTCCAGCTCGCTTGGTGCGCGGCTTCTTCGTCGGTGAGGCCGTTGTGCCGCCACAGCGGAGATCGCCCGTCCCTTTGATGCCAGCTGGTCTCCTGCCGGAACACCATGCGTGCAGTGTCCATGTCGTGCCAGCGCTGCGGGTCTACGAGGTCGAGACGGGCCCCTGTGGGGAGGTGGGTGAGGCGCACTCGCCGGCAGGTGACATCGATCAGCCGGAGACCGGGGATGCCGCACACACCGTGGTCTTCATGAAGGTACGGCAGGATGCGGCTGGCGATGCGGGAGGCCGTGTTGGTGTGGATCTCCAGATGTTCGGGTTGGTGGCAGATGGCGTTCAGGTAGCCGCTGATGCTGGCCATCGCGCTCTTGCGCGGCTGCTCCAGGGAATGCGGGTGCTCGCGGGTACTCATCAGGCACTCGAAGAGCAGCGCCTGGAAGGCGAGTTGGCCCCGGTCGGTGGGGTCCAGAGTGGGGCGTTTGCCCCTGGTCTGAAGGCGTCCCAGGTACAGGAGGCGGGCGAGTTCCTGGTAGGTCCGCTTGTCGGTCGTGTGCGGCATGAGGTTCCTGCTCCGGCTGCGCCCGGGCGGCAGCCGCGGAGGAAGGACCAGTCCTGCACGGACACCGAGATGCGTGTTGCGGGACCGGGCATCCCACCCTTGAGACTCCTGCGAGTCCGCCCGGGCGGACCGCTCGCCTCCAGGCCGTCCCTGGCCTGTCAGGGTGACATTAGCGGCCTGCGCGCAGTCGGACACGTGACACGCCGGACACGATCAGCTTCACGCCGTCCGGCACGGCGAGTGGTTCGTCGCTGCTCGGTGGAAGGGATCCGGTGTGACGTGGATGCTGCCGGAGCCGATGCTGAGCACCCCCGTGTCCAGCCCGGGTCTGCGGCCGGGCTGGGCGGGCGAGCCGAAGTGGGACGGTTCTCCAGACACTCAGATGTGTCTGGAGGCGAGCGGATCTATGTCCCGCTCGCCCTGTCCTGTGAGAGCTCAGCCGTGGTCTTCCCATTCTGCTTGGCAGAACCGGGCTTCGCTGACCACGTGGTCTCCTGCTCTGGCGGCCCGTACGTACATGTTGAGGCCGTCCGGCCCGAGATCGAAGTTGCAGCCGACGAGCAGGCTCATCTCACCGTTGTCCGCGCGCTCGACCAGCGCTTTGTCGATAGTGGACACCTTCCTGCCTATCAGGGGCATCCCGTCGAACTCGACCTGGGGGCCAGTCCGTCCGTGCACCGTGACGGCGCCCAGAACAGGCGGAACGCCGAAGCCGCAGCGGTAGTGAGCGGTCACGCCGGCAGCGTCGAACCGGTCGTCATGCAGCATCCATTCCCCGATGCCCTCCCAGGACGACCCGAAGGGATATCGGCCATGACGGGCGGCAGGCTTGTCTGCGAGCGCGGCGGCTACTTGGGCCGGATCCATGCCGAACCGGAGCGGGCCGACGCTCTCCAGCGGCCGCCACTCCCAAAGCGGCCGGTCCGATTCGGCCTTCACCGGCCACGCCCCCGGATTCGGCTCTTCGACGCTGACATCACACCACCGGACCACCGGTTCGGATGCGTACGGAGCATCGGCCAGGTTGGGGCCGACGAACAGCGCGCTGGAGATCATCCTGTCCGTGCGGTGCACATACTGCTGGGGCAACACCTCGAACTCCAGCTCGGCTCCCATGGAGACACCCCACGCCACAACCTCCGGGTCCCCGCTCCAGTTCACCCGCACCCACGCGCCGTCCTGGCGCGCGAGACGGTCGATATCCGACCGGACTTCAGAGGGCGCCCTGGCGATCAGGTCGATACCGCGCAGCTTGACCCGCGGTCCGCCCATCGCATCGACCTTGACCGCCACGAGCTGGGACTGCTCCCCGTACACCGCGGTCACACCCCAGTCTGTGTACTGCGCCGAGCCAACTCCAGTGCCCGCGTGATGGGTGACAGAGGGAGTGGCCTCGCCCAGAGCCGCCGTCACCTCGTCGGGTCTCATACCGAACCGCAACGGCCCCAGTCCCACCAACGGCTCCAGCGTCCACTGCTCCCGGGCATCCCACGGCCGCGTGTTCCACCAAGCCATCCCCGGCCCCTCCCTCGTACCGCCCCGGCACAGACTGCCGGTGATCTTGGGGAAGCCTAGGCACCCCCACTGACAGCGCAGTCACAGGGACGGCTGTGCAGAGCAGAGCCCGCGCGAATGGGCCTTTTCCTGCGTTCCATGAGACACGTCAAAGTCTGGAGAAGGACGGGTTCCGGGCTGCCGTTTCGGTCGACGCGGGCCGGGTGGTGCTGCGCTCCCGGCATGGCACGGAGATGGGGCCGGCGTTTCCGGAGGTCGTGTCCGGGGCGGTGCAGCTACCAGATGCGACCGCGATGGACGGCGAGCTGGTCGTATGGGATGCCGCGGGTCGTCTCGCCTTCAAGCGGTTGCAGAACCGGCTTGCCCGGCGTGGTGCCGGTGCGGTCCGGGCAGCTGAGGAGTGGCCTGCCCACTTTGTGGCGTTCGATCTGCTCAGGTTGTCCGGGACCGTGACGATCGGATGGCCGTACTGGCGACGGCGGGCGGCGCTGGAGTCGGTGTTCGCCGCCCGCCGGCTCTTTGCCCCGTGGTCAGCGCTACGGAGGTCGGTGGCCGCGGCGGCGGTAGTGGCTGAGCCAGGCTCGGTGCTGGTGTCGGCGGCGCCAGCGTGACCAGTGCAGGATGTGGTCGGTCCCGTGCCGGACGGTGTGGACGAGTTTGTTCAGCAGGCGGCGGATCTCGTTCACGGTCAGTCGGATCAGGTCGCCTCGGTGTCCCCCTTTTCCCCGGTGGCAGCCCGGAGGGCGGTTAGATGGCCGGCGGCCGCCATGGCCAGGGTGATGTGCCGGTACCAGGCCGGATAGTGACGGACCTGGTAGTGGTCCAGCCCGGCCTCGTTCTTCGCCGCCTGAAAGGCTTCCTCGATCGCCCAGCGGACCCCGGCGGCGCGGACAATCTTCGCCAGCGGGGTGTCGGCGGGGGCGTGGGCGAGATAGTAGGCGCGTTCGCCGTCGACCAGGGACCGGCGGATGAGCAGTCCATCCTCGAAGCCATCCGCGCCCTAACCAGGCAACGAAACCAACGCCCAGGCGTATTCGCGCAGGCCGTGGGCGCCGTCGCCGGCCGAGCGGATCTCCCAGGCGTCCTCGGGCAGGATGGCCGAGGTGGTGCGGGCGTTCTGCCCGCGGGGACCGCACCGGTGCTTGCAGCCGATCGCCAGCACGTAACCGAGCCGCCTCTGGGCGAGCCGGTGGATGTGTCGAAGCGTACGACGCCGATACTGACGCGATGGTGCACCACGCGGCCCGGCTCCTCCGAGCAGATACTGCCTTGCCCGCTCGCGCGGCACATCGAGATCAGCCCGCCCAGCGATGCACCTCGTCAACCGTGACACCCCCACCCATGACCAGCACAACGGCCAGCCGGATCACCGGTCACAGCAACCGGCTGCAGTACTAGATCCCTAACTCCTGTGCCAGCACCGCTGCTTGCACCCGGCTGCGCAGCCCCAGCTTCCCCAGCAGCCGGCTGACGTGCGTCTTCACGGTGGCCTCGGCCATCTCCAGGTGGTCGGCGATCGCCGCGTTGGTCAGCCCCTCACCGAGGCATGACAGGACCTCGCGCTCGCGCCGGGTGAGCGCATCGAGGACCGAGCGGTCCACCGGGTCCTCCTCCAACTGGGCCGGCCGGGACGCGAACTCGGCGATCAGCCGACGGGTGACCGCTGGCGCGATCAGTCCCTCGCCCCGGGCGACCGTCCGTACGGCCTCAACCAGCCCGTGGGCATCCGTGTTCTTCAACAGGAACCCGACCGCGCCGGCGCGCAGCGCACCGAACACGTACTCATCCAGGTCGAAGGTGGTCAGGACGAGGACATCGGCGCTCTTCTCCTGCACCACCTGACGGGTCGCGGAGACGCCGTCGAGCTTCGGCATCTGAATGTCCATCAGCACCAGGTCGGGACGGAGCTCCCGCGCGAGCCGGACGGCTTGCTCACCGTCCGAGGCCTGGCCCACCACTTCGATGTCCTGCGCGGACCGCAGGATGAGGACCAGGCCGTCCCGGACGGCGGACTGGTCCTCCGCGACCAGAACCGTGATGCGCCGCTCGGGCGGGGAGTCCGTCAGGTCGTTCCAGGCCGCTTCTGTCATACCGGTCCCTTCTCTTCCACGGGCAGCACGGCGCACACCCGCCACACCGTCGGCGGCTCGGAGCCGGCTGTTCCGACCGGTCCCGCCTCGAACTCCCCGTCCAGCAGAGCCACTCGTTCCCTCATGCCGACCAGGCCGGCCCCCGAGCCCGGCGCGCGGGAGCCGACGCGCGGGGTGTACGGGCTGGTGACCTCCACGGTGAGCGGGCCAGCCGCCTCGCGGTTGAGGCAGACGGTCACCACCCCGGGGGAGGCGTGCTTCAGTGCGTTCGTCAGCGATTCCTGCACGATGCGGTAGGCGGCCAGTTTGACGGGGGCCGGCAGCACCTCCTTGCCCCGTGTGTCCTCGGCGACGAAGGTGAGGCCGCTCGTGGAGCCGCCCGCCCGCGCCCGGTCGACGAGCGTGTTCAGCCCGGCCAGCGTGGGGGCGGCCGAGGGTACCTCGTCCTCGGCCTCACCACTGCGCAGCAGCCCGATCAGCCGCCGCATCTCGGCGAGCGCCTGCACACTGTTGGTCCGGATGACCCCGAGGGCGTCCGTGGAGGCCTTCGGGTCGTTTAGCGACAGGGCCGCCGTCGACTGGATCGCGATCGCGGACAGGTGGTTGGCCACAAGGTCGTGCAACTCGCGGGCCACCCTTCCTCGTTCGGCCTCCACGGCCTGCCACCGGTCCATCTCGGACAGCAGCGTCGCTTGTTCGGCGCGCAGCCGCTCCTCGTCGGCGACCTTCTGGTGCTGCCGGATGGTGAGCCCGGTCCACGCCGGGGCGATGGTGACCAGCGCGGCGACCACGCCGACGAACAGCGACTCCGGTTTCGGCACCGCAGACACGGCCCACACCGTGAGCCCGACGGTGACCAGGATGCTGGCCGGGATCACCTGACGGGCGGTCCGGGACGGCCCGTATACCACGCTGGCGTACACGATGTCCGTGAACATCAGGACGGTGGCGATCAGCGACCCGAAGTACTGGTCGGCGGCGACGGCGGCGACGGCCATCAGCAGGGCCAGGGGCTGGGCGACTCGGCGCAGCAGTTCGGCCGCGGCCATGGCGATCAGGGGGAGTAGCGGCAGTGCGCCCGGGTCCCGCCGGGCGGGCACGTTCGTGAAGAGGCCCAGATGCCACAGCACGACGCCTCCGGCCAGCCCGCCCGCCGCGATCAGGACATCGTCTCGGTGGGGCCGGGGCAACACGGGCAGCATGCTCCCAATCTCAGCACGTCGACCCTCGTTAGGCCTCCTCTTGCAGGTGTAGCCGGAACGCCGGCCGGTGTACATCGAAGGATGTAGTGCTCGACGCGCCCCGCTCACCCTCGGCGGACCCTCAGGTCGCATCGGGGCTCAGCCGGTCGAGCAGGCCCGTGCGGTAGACCAGCAGCGCGGCGCTGATCCGGCGTGGAACGCCGAGTTCCCGGAGGACCGCGCGCACGTGTTCCTTGACTGTGTCACCCGAGATGCCGAGTCGCCGTGAGATCTCGGCGTTGGTGAGCCCGATGGCCAGCAGGCGGAGTATCTCTCGCTGCCGCGCGGTCAGGCGCTTTACTGCGGCCTCCGCGGATACCGCGGCCGCAGGGGCGGCGGCACCGGGCACGGGGAGAACGGCTGCCCGGGGGTCCTGGAACAGGACGCTGCCGCCCGCGACGAGTATCCGAATGGCGGACAGCAGCAGAGCCGGTGCGAGGTCGTGATGCAGGATGCCCGCGGCACCGGAGGTCAGGCAGTCGGCGACGTAGGCGTCCTGTTCCGTTGCGGTGACGACCGCGGCGGGCGGCGCGTCGGGTGCCGTACGCAGCCGCCGTAACGTCTCCGGCACCGAGGAGGAGCACCGCGGCGCGTTCAGCAGCAGCAGGTCGGTGCCGGGCGGCACCCGGCGCGCGCCCTCCTCGGTCCGGCCGGGTAGCAGGGGCGTGAGATCCGGGAGCGTCCGGAGGACTCTGGCCAACGCTTCCCTGTCCTCGGGCTCGCCCAAGATGTACACCCGGATCATGCAGCTTCCCCCGTTCCCACCCCACCGATGGGGGGGTGTCAGATCGTCCTCTGGTATTAGAACGTCTGCGCGGCCGGCTGACATGATCCTCCTGCCGACTGATTCAGCTCAGGGGGGGCAAATCCATGTGCGGAGTACGGGGGTGCGTCATACGCGGACCGAAGACGTACGCGAAACCGCCGGTGCAGCGCGTACGTGAGGTGGAGGCGGTCCATGTCTTCTCGCTGGCCGGGCCCGCTCGCCACCGGGAAGCGGGCCGTCACCGGGCCCCGTGGCGGGCTCTGCTGAGCTGGCTCCTGGGAGACACCGACGAAGCGGCCCTCACCCGTGACCCCTACGGACGGGTCGCCGGGACGGACAGCGATGTGGACATTGCGGTGTGCGCCGAGGAGGAGCGCCAGTTCGTCGCCCTGGCGCGCGGCACGTCGGTGGCCATCTCGGGGCGCCGGGTTCCCGGCCGCGTGGACGCCCTGTCACTGCTGCCGTTCAGTGCGCCGGAGCGGTCCTTCATCGCGGCGGCGCCGATGGAGATGCGGGCCAGCCGGCTCACCCGGTTGTGGACCCGCAAGGAAGCCACCCTGCGTCTGTCCGGCGGCGGCTTCTCCCGGGCGGACCTGGTGGATGTGCTGTGCGAGGAACGCGAGGGCAGGGTCGTGGTGCCCGACGCAGGCCCGTCCACATGGCACGGACCGGACGTCGCCTATGTGCACGACGTGCCGGACGACGCCGGGGTCGTGGTGTCGGTGGCCACCTCGTGTCCGGTGCGGGAGGTCTTCGTCTGGCAGCTCGACCGGATGCCGGTCACGGCATGAGCAGCACGTGTGGATCGACGTCCGGGGCTGTCGCGCCCGCCACCGCGTCCGCGGCGCTCAGCTCCCGCCACACCTTGACGGCGATGCGGTAGGCGCCGGCCTCCTCGTAGAGGGCGGCGGCGGACTGGAAGCGGTCGCGGGCCGCGTCCTCCTCACCGCGGGCCCGGTGAATCCGGGCCGTGACCACGGTGCAGCGCGCCCGGTCCAGCACGGCGAGCGCGGAAAGTCCGGAGTCTACCAGGGCGCCCTGTCGGCCCGCCTTGGCCAGGTCGTCACGACGCAGCGCGGCGAGTGCCCGGGCTGCCGCGAGGCGCACCCCGTCCTCGGGGCTGCCCACCAGCTCCGTCGCCTGCGCCGCCTGCCCCAGCAGGGTGTCCGCCGCGTCGAGCTGGCCGCCCGCGATGTGCAACAGCCCCGCCGCCAACTGGAGCCGGGCACGCAGCGGCAGATCGCCGGCCTGCGCCATGGCCTGCTCGGCCTCGGCAATGAGGGCCAGGGCCGTTTTGGCGCGCCCGTTGACGTAGTGGGCGCCCGCCGCCGCCCACAGCCCGGTGGCCCGCAGCCGGCCCCCGGAGACGCCCTGCACCGTTCGCAGCAGGCCGTCGGCCAGTTCCCAGGACCGTTCCCAGTCACCGCTCGCGGTGCACACCGATACGAGGACCGTCTCGGCCTGGGCCGTCTCCACGAGGGCGGGCGGCTCGGCGGTCCGGGCGAGTCGCACCGCCTCCTCGGCGAACCGGGCGCTCTCCGCCAGGTTCCCCATGTCCTTCAGCGCCTGGGCCGTCTCCACCGCGACCCGGGTGTGCAGCAGGGGAGATGACTGGGTGAGCGGATCGGCCAGCAGGTCCCGGAGGGTCTGCTCCCGAGCCTTGGACTCCCGGAGCCGACCCAGAGTGGTCGCCAGTTCCCAGCGTGCCTCCCAGCGCACGTCGTCGAGTTCCGGCCCGCCGGGCAGCCCGATGATGCCGGTCAGTTCGTCGCGGGCCACGTCCCAGTCGCCGGCGAGCTGGTGGGCGCGCGCGGCGACCAGCCGGCCCACGACACCGAGTCGGTGCGGCGGTTGCTGCTCCGGTTCCTGGGGGGCGAGCAGCGCCTCCACCGGCGTGTTGAGGCGCTCGGCGATCGCCCGGGCGAGCTTGAGGCTGGGTGCCCGCCGGCCGCTCTCGACCAGGGAGATGTAGCTCGGGGACATGGTGTCGCCCGCCAGGTCCGACTGCGACAGCCCCTGCGCGCGGCGGATCTGCCTCACCTGCTGTCCGAAGTGTGGTTGTTCGACCGTCACCGTAATCGCTCGCTCAGGGGTTGTGTGGATGAGTAAGGAACTTTGACCAGCAGCTTAGCGAGCTCGGTACCGGCTTCGAAGCTTCGGCGACGCAAGAGGTTGTCAAAAATGAGTCATGTTACAGTCATCTACTGTGAAGTCGATGCAGGGGCAGGGCACCCGAAGGCGGGCCGGCCTTGTCGCTCTCCTTGGGGCGGTGGCCGTCGTGTCGGTCGGTGAGGCCATGATCGTCGTCGCCGTCCCATGGTTCGTCCTGGAGACCACCGGCAGTGTGGCGCGCACCGGATTCGTGGTCGCCGTGGCCTCGGTGGGAGCGGGCCTGGCGGGATTCGCGGCAGGCCCCTTGGTGGACCGGGTCGGCTTCAAGGCGATGGCGGTCGCCTCCTATCTACTCGGAGGCGCGGCCGCGGGCGCGGTCCCCCTGCTGCACGCCGCCGGACGCTTGGACTTCGCCGCCCTGCTCGGCCTCGTCCTCATGGCGAGCCTGCTGGACATCCCCGGGGTCGCGGCGGTGTCCGGCCTGGTTCCGTCCCTGGCCCGGTCGGCCGGCGTGCCGCTGGAGCGGGCCAACGCTTTGCTGTCCGGGGTGCGCCAGATCAGTCAGCTCTGCGGCCCGACACTGGGCGGCCTTGCCGTCGTCCTGGTGGGGTCCGCCGGCGTCCTTCTGGTCGACGCCGCCGCTTGCGGCCTCGCCGCGCTGGTCGTCGCGCTCGGCGTGCCCGCCGCCGCCGGGCGCCCCGGGACGGCGGGCACGGAGGGCTACGCGGCCCGGTTGTGCAGCGGCCTGCGCACGTTGCGTCAGCATCCCCTGCTGCGTGCGCTGACCGCCTCGTCGAGCGCCTTCAACGGCCTGGACAGCGGCTTCAGCGGGGTCGTGCTGGTTACCTACGCCTATCAGTACCTCGGCAGCGCGGCGCATCTCGGTGTGCTGCTGACTGCGTTCGGCGCCGGGACGGCCGCGGGGCTGTTCGGTTATGCGGCCGTGGGGCACCGCTTCGGCCGGCGCCGCACCTATCTGACCGCCGGGTGCTGTGCGGGCCTCCTGATCGCACCGCTGGCGGCGCTGCCGCCGCTGCCCGTCGCCGCAGGGCTGCTGGCGGTGCTCGGCGCGGTGGCCGCGCCCGTGGCGCCGGTGCGGGCGACGGCCCTGCAGTGCGCGGTGCCGTACGGACGCTACGGCCGGGTCGTGACCGCCGTCGACGCATTGGCGCTGACCGCTGTACCGCTCGGGTCGTCCCTGGCTGTCGTGCTCGTCGCCGGTCTGGGGTTGCGGCCTACCGTGCTGCTGATCGCGGCCGCCTATCTGGCCGTCGTGGCGGCGTGTGCGGCGGCACCGGCGTTTCACCGACTCGATGAGTAACGAAAATTGACTATTGTTGACAAGCTGTGACTCTATGGGGACACTCGTACCTGCTTCCGAGAGTCCGCTTCTAGGGGGACAGATGACATCGGCTCTGGTCCGGCCCGTCGGTGCGGCCGTGACACTCGACATCCCGTATGCCGACCGGCTCGAGGCCCTGCAGTCGGTCCGTGACCTGCTCGTCGAGGAGCCGGGACCCGTGCATCGCCTCCTGTGTGAGATCTCCACCCACCGTGCGGCGCGGTACGAGATCGAGGCGGCCGTCGACACCCTCGAAGGGGCAGCCGAAGAGGTGCGCACCTACCGCCCCGGCAAGGTGCCGAGCGTGGCCGTGTTCATGCCGTCCAACGTCATCCTGTACTCGTACGTGCTCTACCTGCTGGTCCCCTCGCTGTACGCCGAGCGCATCGTGTTCCGGCCCTCCAGCCAGGTGCGCGACCAGACGGCCCGGCTCCACGACCTGCTGGCCCGCCGGCACCGGCTGCCGGTGCGGCTCGCCGCCGCGAGTCAACGGGGCTTCGTCGCCGAGCACGCCGGACCTGCCGCCGTCGTGGTCTTCACTGGCTCCTACCACAACGCCGAACGCATCCGGGCCCAGCTCTCCCCGGGGCAGCTCTTCCTCCATTTGGGTGCGGGCGTCAACCCCTTCGTCGTCGCACCGGGCGCCGACCTCGCTGCCGCAGTCGACGACGCGGTCGAGGTGCGGATACTCAACGCCGGCCAGGACTGCCTCGGGCCCGACCTGTTCTGCGTCCACCGGTCGCTGCTCCCCGCCTTCCTGGACGCCCTCGTTGCCCGCCTGGAGCAACTGCGCTACGGGCCCTACGACGACCCCGGGGCCGACTACGGCCCGCTCTTCTACGAGAGCACGCTGGAGGAGACGGCCGTGTTCCTGGCCCGCAACCGGGCCTCCATCGTGCACGGCGGCGCGGTCGACTTCCGCAGCCGCCGCCTGGACCCCGTGGTGGTCGTCGCGGACGGAGTGACCCCCCGCACGCACGTGCCCGAGTTCTTCGCCCCCGTCTTCAACGTCGTGGGCTACGACGACACCGGCAGCCTCGCCGCGACCCTCACCACGGGCCCCTTCACCGAACGCGCTCTCGGGGCCAGCGTTTACGGTGACGCGCCCGCCCTCATCGAGGCCCTGCGGCGCAGGACCACCGTGACCGTCGACGCCACGCTCCTGACGGTCGACGACGGCAACGCACCGTTCGGCGGCTACGGACGCCAGGCCAACTACATCACCGACGGCGAGAGGCTCTGGGCCGAGCCCGTACTGATCTCCAAGGCCGTTGCCGACCATCTGCCGGAGGCCGCCCGATGAACCACCCCACCCACGCCTCCCGGCCGTGGAACCTGATCGCCGACCATCTCGAACACCTCGGCACCCGGACGGTGTTCGGCCTGCCGGGCGACGACATGGCGCTGCTCGCCGCCGTCGAGGACCGGGACATCGACGTCGTACTGTGCCGGGACCAGCGCAACGCCGTCTTCATGGCCACCGGTTACGCCCTGGCTTCCGGAACCCCGGGCATCTGCGCCGTCGGCAAGGGGCCGGCCTTCACCAACGCCCTCACCGGGCTGCTGGAGGCCCGGTCCGCGGCGGCCCCGGTAATCCTGGTGGCCGACGGCACCGCGCTGAGCCGCCTCGGCACCGGCGCCTTCCAGGAGTTCGACCAGATGGCGGCCGTACGGCCGTTCACCAAGTGGGCAGCCAGGGTTGACCGTGCGGACCAACTGCCGGCCGTCCTCGAGAAGGCGACCGCGATCTGCCTGAACGGCACCCCGGGACCGGTCTACGTCGAGATCGCCGAACAAATCCAGGACACGTCCCCGGCCCCCCGGATCCTGCGCGGGAAAGCGGCACCGCAGCGGCTCGCCCCCGACGGCGACGTCCTGCGCGAGACCGCCGGCCTCATCGCCGCAGCCCGGCGGCCGCTGCTGCTCGCGGGCGGCGGCACCCGGCACCGCAACACGGGCCGCTGCGTCGAAAGGCTCGGCGAGCTCATCGGTGCCGGAATGTTCTGCACAGCCTCCGGGCGTGGCTCCCTCGACGAGAACCACGAGCTGTTCTGCGGCCTCGCCGGTCTCTACAGCACCGGCCCCGCCGCCCGGCTGTGGGCCGAGACCGACCTGGTGATCGCGCTCGGCAGCAGGCTGGAGGAGACAGCGACCTTCGGCTGGCCGGAGCCGTTCGAGGCGCCCGTGATCCAGGTGACCACCGACGAGCAGACCCTCGTCACCGGCCCGCGAGGCCGCGCGGTGCTCGGGGACGTGGCCCGGGCGGTCTCCGGCTGGGCGGGCCTGCTCGCCTTCGGAACCCCGGACGCCTCTTGGACGGAGCGGGTGCGCGCAGCCCGTGCGGAACTGCACGCCCGCGCCCGGGCCCGCAGCGCCGCGGCGGCCACGGTCCCCCTGTCGGCGCGCCCCGCAGTCGTCCAGGTGCTGGACGCTCTGCGTGACGTCGTACCGGACGACAGCGTCCTGGTCCAGGAGAACGGGCTGCAGGACATGTGGTCGTACCACTTCCCCCACTGGTCCTGCGGCTCCCGGGGCGGGTCCGTCGTGCCCAGTGAGCAGACGCCCCTGGGCTTCGGAGCGGCGGCCGCCGTCGGAGTGGCCCACGCGCAGCCCGGGCGTCCCGTGGTCGCGCTGGTCGGCGACGGCGCCTTTCACCTGTTCCGTAGCGAGCTGCCGACGCTGGCCGACCGCGGCAGCCCGGTGCTGTACGTGGTGCTGGACAACGGTGGCTACGGCTGGTTGCAGAGCAACCTCGACCAGGTCTCCGGCGGATTGTCCAGGTTCGCGTTCGTCGCCGACCGGGACACGGGGACCGGCGCACTCGCCCGGGCCATGGGACTCGGACACTGGCGGGTCGACTCCTGGGGCGACTTGGAGGGGACCGTGCGCAAGGCGTGGGAGCAGTGCGCCTCGGGTGTGCCGACCGTGGTCGAGGTCGCGGTGGCGCTCGACGACGTGCCGCCCGGTATGGAGACACCCGGTGGGGACTTCCCGCAGCGCGAGGCACCCGCCGGCGAGCAGGACTGACGAGCAAAGGAAGATGAACGTGTCCCTGGTGCTGTTCTTCCCCGGGCTGACGCCCACCCGGTACGACGCCATCGGCGACTTCGTGACCACCCACAGACACGCCGAGCGCAGATTCGCCGAGGCCGACGAGGTCCTCGGCTACCCCCTCATCGAGGCGTACAAGAACGCGTCCATCTACGACTGGGAGGTCTACCAGAGCGGATACATGGCCCTGACCCTCGCGCTCGCCGACTGGGCCGAGGAGCACTACGGCGAGCGGCCGGAGCTGTGCGGTGGTCAGAGCTACGGGGCCGTCATGGCCGCCGTGCGCGCGGGAGCCCTCAGCTACGCGGACGCGCTGCGGCTGATGGCCCGCAGCGTGCAGGTGGAGCAGGACTACTTCTCCTCCCAGCGGGAACCGATCGGCTGCCACTTCTTCTACAAGCTCTCCTACGACACCGTACAGAAGCTGATCGAGGAGTTCCGGGCGCAGGGGTTGTGGATGGAACTGTCCGTCGCGTTCGACACCTCGGTGCACGCGGTGTCCGCGCACCAGGACACCCTCACCCGCTTCGAGCAGCGGGTGAGGGAAGAGGGCGGCATGCCCTTCTACACCGTCGACCGGGCCGAGCACTGCTCGGCTCTGGCCAGGCTGCGGGACCGCCTCGCGGACGAGGTGTACGGCACCGTCACATGGCGCGACACCACCATCCCGATGATCTCGGACGTGGACGGCCGCTGCCTGACCAGCGGGGAGGAGATTAAGCAGGACCTCCTCGACGGCTGGACGACCCCTGTCCACTGGCGGACCGTCATGGACGGCATCGGCCGGGCGGGCGGCGATCGGGTGTGGATTCCCGGACCTCGAAACATGTTCGCCCGGATCAGCAACCGGGCCTACCCCACCCGGGTGATCTCGCCGAAGACGGCGCTCGCTGCGTGACCAGGGTGGAGCGGCCCGGCCCGTCCTCCGGCACCGGGACCCGGGTGGACCGCCGGCTGCTGTCGGCTGCGGTGCTGGTCGGGGCTCCGGCCGAAGTGCTCGACTTCCTCCTGCCGCTGTGGGCGGGGTCCGGGCTGCACGCGGGCGCGGCCGAGGTCGGGGCGCTGATCGCTGTGGAGGCGCTGCTCTCTCTGCTGGTCAGACCCCTGGCCGGTGAGCTGTGCGACCGGCGCGACCCCCGGCGGGCGGCGGCCGGCGGGGCGGCGCTGTACGCCGTGTCCTTTGCCGGCTACGCCGTGGCCGACTCGCTGCCCATGGCCTTCGCCGCGGCCGCGCTGGGGGGCGTGGGCGGTGCCCTGTTCTGGGTCGCGCTGCGCACCTGGATCGCGGCCGGCCTGCGCGGCACGGCCCACACCGCGGCCTACGGCGCCCTCCTCTCGGCCGAGGGCAAGGGGGCCCTGGCCGGCTACCTCGCCGCCTTCGGCCTGCTGGACCGCGGGGGATATCCGGCACTGTTCTGGACCGGGTGCGCGGTGAGCGCGCTCGCCGCCGTCCTGCTCGCGACGGCTCCGGCCGGCGTACGCACCGGGACCCCGTCCGACGGGGATCCGCAGGGCTCCGCTCCCGTACGACGCATGACGGCCCTGATGGGCGTCACGGCACTTACCTCGGCCGCCGAGGCCGGGCTATGGATGGTGCTGTTGCTGCGGCTCCAGGAGGAGCTGGAGATGGAGCCGGTCGAGGTTGCCGGAGTCTTCGCACCGGGGTTCCTGGTGCTCATTCTGCTGCCGGAGTACACGCATCGCGTCACCGACCGCATCGGACGCACCGCCACACTCGTCGTCTCCTTTGTGGCGGGGGCACTGTTCGCCGGTGGCCTTGGGGTGGTGTCCTCGCCGGCCTCCGTCAGCGCGTTGTGGGCGTTGACCGCAGCCTGTCTGGCCGCCCAGATCCCTGTCGAACAGGCGACCGTGGCTGCGGTTGCGGAGGACCGCCCGGGCCGGGGCATCGGCCGGTACGAGAGTGCCCGGCTGGCCGGTGTGGTGGCGGGGGCCGCCCTGCTCGGACCGGTCTACGAGGGCGCCGGCTGGGCCGCGGCGTGCCTGGTGGCCGCCGCCGCCTTCGGATGCGGCGCGGTGGCGGTTCCGCACGCGATCCGGGCTCTGGGGTTGCCGCCCGTCACCCGCCCCGGCGCCGACGGGCCCGACGTCCCGAAAGGCCCGGCTGACGGGGGGCCGGGCGTGCGGCAGGCTGCTTCCGATGACCGGGCCGAGGTTCCTGGCACCGACGCGCCCGATGCGCCGCGGCGGCAAGCGACAGCGGCCGGCGAGGACGGGCCGGAGGACGGCCTCGGCGAACCGGCGGGGCCGGAGCGCCCGCGGCCGTCCTCCGAGGGCCGGGCGCGCACGGAACGCCGGCGCTGGTACGTCCACACCGCGGTCTTCTTGCCCGGCCAGGCGGTGCTGAGGCTGCTCGAGGTGCTGCCCGATGTGAGCCGCGTGTGGGTGACCGCGTACGTCATCGACACTCTGTGGTCCTGGTCGTACACCTTCTTCCCCCGCCGGGACCGCACCGGCAAGTAAGCCGGCGGAGATGCGCGGGCCCCGGCCCGGAAGGCCGGGGCCCGCGTGTCACGCCGGGGCGAGCTGCTTCTCGATCCGGCCGACCACGTCGGAGACGAGACGTAGTTCCTTGAGCGCCTCCTCGGGAAGCTCGACGCCGAAGCGTTCCTCCACCGCCACGATGATCTCCACCATGGCGAGCGAGTCGACGTCGAGTTCGTCGACGAGGGACTTGTCCTCGGTGACGTCGGCGGGTTCCACGTCGGCCACCTCGTTGAGGATGTCGGCAAAAGCGGCCACGATCTGTTCACGCGTCATGTGCTTGCCTTTCGTAAGAGGTGCGGTGCTCGGTCCGGCGGGCTGCGCCGGACGGGAGGTCAGTCGGAGTCGGCGGCTGCAGGCTGCAGGGAGCGCTGGATGACGTGTTCCGTGAACTCCCGCTCGATGCCGATCAGGTCGAGCTGGCGGCGCAGACTGTGGACGCTGAGGTCCGTCATGGTCAGTCCGTCGGCCCGTTCCTCGACGGTCTCGCTGTCGGCGTCGATGCGCAGCGCGATGGGCGCGGTCAGCTCCACGATTTCGCGGATCTCGTCACCGTAGCCCTCCTGCACGCCCTGGCGCAGCGCGTGCAGGCCGTAGCTGACGTGCCGTGACTCGTCGCGGCACATGGCCGTGAAGCCGGCCTTCACACCGGGCAGCAGCGTGGTGTCGTGCAGCGCGTTGAGGATGGCCCGCTGGCCCACCAGCGCGAGGACGCCCTCGGTGATGAGGTGGAAGTGCGTCACAGCTCGCAGCCAGCGCCGGTAGTCCGAGGGGTGGGACTGTAGCTCGCTCACGATCTCGGCCTCGATGATGCTGAGTTCGCGGTGCGAGGGCGTCAGCATGTCCCATGCTTGGACGAGCATGCGGCGCGGATCGCGGTCGAGTCCCAGCAGTTCCTCGCCGAAGCGCAGCATCAACTGCGTGTGACGGGTTTCGTCGGCGATCTGGGTGCCGAGGTAGAGGTGGTCGACCTCCTCCGGGGCCCCCGTCAGGATCGGCCCGAGCAGGTCGAGGCCGGTGTACTCGCCTGTGATGAACGTGGCGATGGACTCGGCCAGTGCGTCCCGGGTGGTCTTCGGCAGCTCGGTGTCGAAGGCGACACGGTCCCGTTCCAGGTCGATCGCCTGTGCCGACCACTGCTGCCTCTCCCAGCGCTCGTAGAGCTTGTGGGGTTTGGGGCGTTCGGCCGCCACCAGGTCGGCGTGGCGCATCACATGGCCGAACGGCAGGTCCGGCATCTCCGTCAGGGACGCCTCGTCGAGCAGCAGTGTGCTCCAGCGGGTCATCAGCACTCCTTGCCGGTTGTCATCATATGTGACTCATCACGTCGGGCAATGTGAACACAACTTCACCCTAGCTGTCAATGATGAGTCATATTTCTTGACAAGTGTGACGGGTCTGTGCCAGCGTTCCGACGTCGCCCCGTGCGGCCCCGACCAGACCTGCGCCCCGTCCGGGGCAGCGGACGAGAAGGAGACGGACATGACCGCCACGCCACGCGACCCGGCAGGCCGGCGTGTCGTCATCACGGGCACCGGAGTGATCTCACCGATCGGCCTCACTACCCGGGACTTCTGGGACGCGCTGGTCGCCGGGCGCAGCGGCATCCGGGTCATCTCGCGCTACGACCCCGACACCCTCCCCACCCGCTTCGCCGGCGAGGTGGTGGACTTCGACGCCCGCACCTACATGCCCAACCGGGTGGGACGCAGGCTCGACCGGTTCGCCCAGTTCGCCCTCGCCGCCGCCATGCAGGCGGTGCAGGAAGCCGGTCTGACCGTCACCGAGGACCTCGCGCCCAGGACCGCGGTCGTGGTGGGAACCGGGTACGGCGCCGGCCATTTCACGCGGGACGCCGTGCTGACCCTGCGGGACTCGGGGCGCCGGCGCATGAACGCCTACTTCGCCTCGGCCGGCTCCTCGGACAGCGCCACGGTGGAGATCGCGAGCTGGCTCGGCGCCCGCGGCCCCTCCGGCGCCATGGTGGCGGCGTGTGCCACCGGAGCCATGTGCATCGGCGACGCGATGCGGCTGATCCGCCATGGCTATGCTGACGTCGTGGTGGCCGGCGGCAGCGACGACGCCGTCAACCCCCTCGATCTCGCGACCTCGGCCAACATCGGTGCGCTTTCCCGGCGGACCGACCGGCCGGAACGCGCCAGCCGCCCCTTCGACCGCGAGCGCGACGGTTTCGTGATGGGCGCCGGAGCGGGGGTCGTCGTCCTAGAGGCCGAAGAGCACGCGATCCGACGGGGCGCGACCGTCCTGGGAGAACTGGCGGGCTACGGCGTCACTACCGACGCCTACCACTCCACGCATCCGCACCCCGACGGGCGGGACGTGCGGCGGGCGATGACCGAGGCACTGGCCGACGCCGTGCTGCGGCCCGAGGACGTCGACCACATCTCGGCCCACGGCACCAGCACCCCGCTCAACGACCGGATCGAGAGCGGGGCGATCCGCGAGGTGTTCGGGGAACGCGCGCCAGCGATCCCCATCAGCTCCGTCAAGTCGATGACCGGGCACATGATCGGCGCCGCTGGCGCGGTGGAACTCATCGCCGCGCTCCAGACGGTGCGCACCGGCGTGGTGCCGCCCACGATCAACTGCGACGACCCCGAGGACCCAGAACTCGACTACGTACCCCACCGGGCGCGACGGCACGACGCCCGCGTGGTGATCAGCAATTCGTTCGGCTTCGGCGGACACAACGCGGTGCTGGTCGTGCGCGAGGCCCGCGGCACGGACCGCGTCCAGGAGAACCAGGGGGAAGAGGGATGAAGGGCAGGCGCGTCAGCCTCGATCGGCCCACGGACGCCGACTACGAACTGATGGCGGACTGGCTGGGGCCGGCCTCCCAAGCGGCCGTATTGACCGCTGACGCGGGGGAGTACATCACCCCGGAGGACCTCCAGCGACTCAACAGCAGCGGTCAGATACGGCAGTTCGCGGTGCGCACCCACGACGGCCGGACCGTCGGCACCGTCAACTACCGTCAGCACGGCCCGGTCGGCAACTACGCCATCGGCGGGGCCATCGGTGACCCCGCGCTGTGGCAGCAGGGCTTGGGCGCCGAAGCGTTCGACCTGCTCATCGACCACCTGTTCCACGCACGCAACGCGCACCGGATGCAGTTCACCACCGCCCTCTACAACAAGAGCGTGCTGCGCATGGTGACACGGGCGGGCTTCGTGCTGGAGGGTATCCTGCGCGACCACCACTACCTCGACGGCACCTACCATCACGCCGCGGTCTGGTCGCTGCTGCGCTACGAGTACTACGACTCCCTGGACCGCCAGGAGCAGCGCGACCCGTCCTTCGTACGGCCCGACGTGATCCCGGAGTCCACCAAGGCCGAGGCGCTGGACATCGTCCTCAGCCACCTGCGGCACCCGCGCTCCGAGACGTCGATCCAGCTGCTGCTGGAGGACGCCAACGCCGATGCCGAGGCCACCCTCGTGGCCGTGGCGGAGGCACGATGAACAGCCGGCCCCAGGCGGAGGCCTACTGCCAGGCCGACCCCGTCTTCTACGACACGGGCACCCGGTACAGCCCGGACGACGCCTCGGCGTTCGACCGCACCCTCAGTCCCGCCCCGCCCGGCTGGCGACGCACCGAGCGCGGGGTGTGGGTAGTCCACACCCCCGAGGGACACTCGATGCCCGCACAAGGCTGGAAGATCCACGTCTCCGGTTTGCCGGACAACGCCCATCGCGTCATCGACCTGTGCTGGGACCACTGTGTGGCCCACGGCCTTCCCTTCAAGTTCCTGCGCAGCCGTGACGTCGTGACCACCCACAGCCTGAAGTACGCGCCGCGCTCGGCAAGCGGAAAGATCGTCACGGTATACCCTTCGGACGAGGGGCAGGTACGAGAGACCGCCGAGGCGCTCGCGGACCTGCTCCACGGCATCCCCGGACCGTACATCCTGACGGACCTGAGGTGGGGCGACGGCCCCGTCTACCTGCGCTACGGCGGTTTCGTGGACCGCTACTGCGCTGGTCCGGACGGGGCACCCGTGCCCGCCGTCGAGCGGCCGGACGGCACCCTCGTGCCGGACGACCGGCGCCCGGTCTTCACGGTGCCCGACTGGGTGGAACTCCCGGACTTCCTCTCCCCGCACGTGGCCGCCCGCCATGCCGTCGGGACCTATGACGACTTCCCGTACGAGGTGGAACGCGTCCTGCACTTCTCCAACGGCGGCGGGGTCTACGTAGGTCGGCACACCGATGGACGGTCCGTCGTGCTGAAGGAGGCCAGGCCGCACGCCGGCCTCGACGGGCGCTGCCGCGACGCCGTCACCCGGCTCGAGCGGGAGCGCTCCGCCCTGGAGGAACTGGCTGGGATCCCCGGCATCCCCGAGCTCTACGGCCACCACCGGGTCTGGGAGCACCACTTCCTCGCGGTGCAGCAGATGCCGGGTGAGACCCTGCAGACCTGGGTCGCCCGCCACTACCCACTGACCAAGGCCGATCCCGCCGAGGAGGACCTCCGGTCGTACGCGCGGCGGGCCGGGATCGTCGCCGATCGGGTGTCCCGGCTGGTCGAGCAGGTGCATGCCCGCGGCCTGGTCTTCGGCGACCTGCATCCGTCCAACATCATGGTCGACGAGGACGACCAGGTGGCCCTGGTCGACTTCGAGCTGACGGGCCCGGTGGCCGAGGCGGAACGGCTCGGCATGGGTGACCCCGGGTTCTCCGGATCCGGCCGTACCGGTTTCGCCATCGACCGGTACGCCCTCGCCGCCCTGCGGGTGTGGCTGCTCTTCCCGCTCACCGCGCTCACCGAACTCGACCCGGGCCGTACCGCTTCCTATGCGGATCTGGCCGAGCGGCGCTTCGGGCTCGCGCCAGGAAGCCTGGAGGCAGTCCGGCGCACCCTCGCGCCCGACACCGACCGCATGGCCCGGGTACCTGCGTCCCTGCGCAGGTCCCCGGCCGTGGCGTTGGACACCCCGGCTCCCGACTGGACGGCCGTCCGTAAGTCGCTGGCCACGGCGATCCTGCTCAGCGCCACCCCGGAACGGGAGGACCGGCTCTTCCCCGGCGACGTCCGGCAGCTCCCCACGGGTGGCGGCAACCTCGCCCACGGCGCGGCAGGCGTCCTGTGGGCCCTGCACGCCACAGGTGCCGGCCGCTACCCCGAGCACGAGGAATGGCTGGTCACTGCGGTACGGGACGACCGTACGCTGCCGCCCGGCCTTTTCGACGGAGCCCACGGCATCGCCTACGTGCTGGACCGGTTCGACCGCCGGGAGGAGGCCCTGCGCCTGCTGGACGGGCCGGGCGCCGCCGTCGACGCGGTGAGCGACCTCAGCCTGTACGGCGGACTGTCCGGCATCGGGCTCAACCTGCTCGACTTCGCTGCGCGCACCGGATCGGACGGGCACCGGCAGCAGGCCCTCACCCTCGCCTCCCGGCTCGCCGAGGCCGTCGAGCGGGGCTCGGCTCCCCGCATAGCGGCCGGACCCGGCCGTGGCAGCCGTGCGGGTCTGTTGCACGGCTGGTCCGGCGTCGCCCTGTACTTTCTGCGCCTGTACGGAAGTACCGGGGACCCGGCCCACCTGGATCTGGCGGTCCGCGCCGTGCACCGTGACCTCGATCTGTGCGTGCTGGCCGAGGACGGCTCGCTCCAGGTCGACGGCGGCTTCCGCACACTGCCGTACCTGGCTGTGGGCAGCGCCGGCATCGCCCTCGTGGCGGCCGAGGTGCTCGAGCACCGTCCGGACCCACGTTTGACCGACGCCCTGCCCGGGCTGCTGCGCGCCGCCCGCCCGGAGTTCACCCTGGAACCGCACCTGTTCGCTGGCCGCGCGGGCCTCCTCGCCGTCCTTGGCGCCGTGGCCGACCGGCATCCGGACACCGTTCCCTACGTCGAGCAGCACCTGGCGCGTCTGCACTGGCACGCCCTGTCCTACGAGGGACAGCTCGCCTTCCCCGGTGAGCAGCTGCGCCGGCTCTCGATGGACTTGGCCACCGGAAACGCCGGGATCCTGCTCGCGCTGTCCGCGGCACTGGACGGCCGACGCGGCTTCCTGCCGTTCCTCGCGCCATGACGCCGGCTCCGTGCGGGCCCGCGTCCCCCGAGCCCCGGACGGCCTCCGCCGTCCGGTCCCCGACCGACCGAACCGATGAGAGGAGGGACAGCCATGTCGACCGTTCTCGACCTTCAGGGCCTCGAGGCCCCCGCCGAGGAGGCCGCTGCCCTGGGCAGCACCATCAGCAACAACTGCGGCTGACCCGTTCACGCGCCGGTGCGGGACCAACCCCCGGCCCGCACTGGCGCGCGTGGGTCGCGGTACACGGACGACAAGACCAGGAGAATGGGATGAGCGGTCTGCTCGACGGAAAGCAGTTGATCGTCACCGGAGTGATCAGTGAGAGATCGATCGCCTACACCGTCGCGCGTCTTGCCCAGGCGCAGGGCGCCCGGATCGTGCTCACCGCGTACGGTCGCCGGTCGCTCGTTGACCGGCTTGCCCGTCGGCTGCCCATCCCCGCACCCGTCGTGGATCTGGACGTCACCGACGAGGACCAGCTCTCCAGCCTGGCCGACTGTGTGGGCGCGCACCTCGACGGCGTCGACGGCGTGCTTCATTCCATCGCCCACGCGCCCGCCAACTGTCTCGACGGCGGCTTCCTCGACGCGCCGTGGACGGACGTCGCCACCGCCGTGCACACCTCGACCTACTCGCTCAAGGCGCTGGCGGTCGCCGCCGGGCCGCTGCTGCGCCCCGGGGCCTCCCTGGTCGCCCTCGACTTCGACGCGGCCCGCACCTGGCCGGGGTACGACTGGATGGGCGTGGCCAAGGCTGGCTTGGAGGCCTGCGGACGCTATCTGGCCCGGGACCTCGGGCCGCGGGGCGTGCGGGTGAACCTCGTCGCCGCGGGGCCGCTGCGCACCCTGGCCGCGCGGGGCATCGGCGGAGACGGCGAGGCCTTCGAGAAGCAGTGGGACACGGACGCCCCGCTGGGCTGGGACGCGAGTGATGCCGGCCCGGTGGCCCGCACCTGCCTCGCCCTGCTGTCAGAGTGGCTTCCCGCGACCACGGGGGAGATCATTCACGCGGACGGCGGGCGTCACATCGTGGGCTGAACGTCCCGTTCGCGCCCGTGCGTCGCCGTTCTGCGGGCGCTGGAAGCGAGACGCCGCCCTCACGCTCCCATGCCCATGCCGCCGTCGACGGGGATCACCGCGCCGGTGACATACCCGGTGTCGTCCCCTGCGAGCCAGGCCACCGCCGACGCGACCTCCTCCGCCGTGCCGGCCCGCGGGACGGGATTGACGGCCAAGAGGTCTTCCTTGTGACGGGCCGGCAGGTTCGCCGTCATGTCGGTCTCGATCAGTCCGGGAGCGACGGTGTTGACGGTGATGCCGCGCGAGCCGAGTTCCCGGGCCAGAGAACGCGCCATGCCGACGAGACCCGCCTTTGACGCGGCGTAGTTGACCTGGCCCGCGTTCCCGGACTGCCCCACTTCGGAGCCGATCAGTACGATGCGCCCCCAGCGGCCGCGCCGCATGGCGGGCACGGCCCGGCGCACACAGCGGTAGGCGCCGGTCAGATTGGTGTCGAGGACCTGCCGGAACTGCTCCTCGGTCATCACGGTGACCGGGGCGTCCCGGGTGATGCCCGCGTTGGCCACCAACACCTCCACGGGCCCGTGGAGGCGCTCCACCTCGGTGAACGCCTCGCCCACGGCTTGCTCCGAGGTCACGTCGCATGGCACCGCGTACAGGCCCTCGGGCGGGCTGTCCCGGTAGGTCACCACGACCCGGTGCCCGGCCTTGTCCAGCGCGCGGGCAACCGCCAGGCCGATCCCGCGGTTCCCTCCGGTCACCAACACGGTGCGCCGCCCTGCCATCCCGTTCCCCTCCGCTCCACGTGACTGCCTTGTGACTAAGTATTACTCTAGATGACAATCGATGACTATGGTGGAGGGCAGCGTGATAGAAGCAGGACAGGCAGGACCCAGCCTGATCGGAGCGGCGGGCCCCGTCCGGTCCGCGGCGCTGTGGCGGCGCGTGCACGCCGTCACAGCGGATCTGGCACGGCGCGGAGTGCGCGGCGGCGACCGCGTCCTCGTGCAGGCGGACAATTCGAGAGAGTACGTCGAGACCCTGCTGAGCCTCATGCAGCTCGACGTCTCTCTGGTGCCCGTCGACCCCCGGCAGACTCCCGCCGACACGCGTGCCGCGGCCCGCCAGGCCAGCGCCCGCTGGATGCTGACGGACCGTCGTCCTGAGACCGACCCGGTCGGCGGCCGGGTCCTGCTCATCGGAGAGCTGGGCGGGGGAGAGGCGGCGGAGCCGGGCGAGGTGGACCTGTCCGCCTGGTTCCGGCGGCGCGACGCGGCCGTGCTCTGGTCCTCGGGCACCACCGGCCGGCCCAAGGGCATCGTCAAGTCCGGAAGCGCCGTACTGGATAACACGGAACGCACCGCCCGGGCCATGGGCTACCGGCCGCAGGACGTGATGGCGCCCCTGCTGCCCTTCTCCCACCAGTACGGGCTGTCAGTGCTCCTGCTGTGGTGGCGCGTGGGCTGCACGCTGCTGGTGACTCCGTACCAACGTCTCGACCTGGCCGTTGGCCAGGCCGTCGCACACGGCGTCACCTGCGTGGACGCGGCCCCGCCCACGTATCACGCACTGCTCGGCGTGGTGCGTCGTCGCCCCATCATGCGGGCCGGCCTCGGCGGCGTACGCGTCTGGGGAGTGGGCGGTGCCCCGCTGCCCGCGCCCCTGGCCGAGGCGTTCCGGACGCAGATGGGCGCACCCCTCCTGGACGGTTACGGACTCTCCGAACTCGGCAACGTGGCGCTGGCCACCCCTGCCGACCCCGTCGCCTGCGGGCGGCCCCTGCCCGGCGTCGAGGTGCGGATCACCGCACCGGACGGGCGGCCGGCCGCTCCCGGTGAACTCGGCAGCATCGAGGTGTGCTCCGCGGGACGGATGGAGGGCTATCTCACCGAGGACGGTGCGCTCCGGCCGACCGACGGCGACTGGTTCCGCACCGGAGACGTGGGACACCTCGACGAGGACGGCCGACTGTGGCTCAGCGGCCGTGACCAGGCGGTGCACCGCATGGGCTACACGATCTTCCCGGAGAGCCTGGAACGCAAGGCGGAGGGATGCGGACGGCAGATCAAGGTGGTCGCCGTCGACGACGTACGGCGTGGCCACGCCCTGCACTTCGTCGTCGCGGACCCCGAGGGCGGGTCCCCGCTCGCGTGGCGGCGCCGCCTCGCGCCCCATCTCGCCGAGTTCGAGCAGCCCAACACCGTCCATGTGGTCGACAGTTTCCCCGTCAGCTTCAACGGCAAGGTGGACACCACGGCCCTGCGCCGGCTGATCGGCGTGGCTGGAGGCTGAACGCCGTGGTCCATCGCGCTCGAGGGCACGGTCGGCTGCGCCGGGCCGTGCCCCTTCCGGGCGTCATGCGCAGCGCAACACCAGGCAGGCGTTGTTGCCGCCGAAACCGAAGCTGTTCACGGCCGCGTGGGACAGCGGGTGGCCCGGCTCGGCTCGGGTGGGAAGAGTGACCCGGCTCGTGGCCTCGGGCGTCGAGAGCCCGGTCGTGGGCGGCACGGTGCCGGTGCGCAGGGCCGCGGCGGTCGCGGCGATCGCAGCCACGCCGGAGATGTGCAACAGGTGCCCGATGGACCCCTTGTGCGAACTGACCGGTAGACGGGTCATACCGCTCTCGCCGCAGATCTTCTCGGCCGCGTGCAGCTCTGCGGCGTCACCCTGCTGGGTGCCGGTGGCGTGGGCGTGCAGATAGCCGACGGCATCGACTCCGGCGTCGTCCAGGGCCGCGCGCATGCACGCGCTCACGACGTCCTCGTCGGAGGCGACGGCCTTTCCGCCGGCCAGGCGGCAGGCGAGTCCCGCGACGACGAGATCGGTGCAGGCCCCCCGCCGCCGGGCGTGGTCGGTGTGCTCCAGCACCAGGGCGCCGCCACCCTCCCCGAGCGAGATGCCCTGCCGCTCCACGTCGAACGGCCGGGCCGGTTCTCTCGCCAGGGCCCGTACGACGTCGAGGCTCGCGTACTCGTAGGGGTTGAGTGCCGTCGCGCCCGCCACGACGACCGCAGGCGCGGCGCCGGACTGGATGATCTCCCGTGCCAGGCTCATCGCGAACAGCGTCGAGGCACAGGCCTGGGTGATGTGCAGCGCCGGGCCAGTGCCCAGCAGGCCGCCGGGTGCGGGACCCATGAACTCGCGCTGCTCCGGGTCGGCCGCCGCGGGGCCGGAGGGGAGCGGGGACTGGCCGACCAGGATCACCCGGGTGCCGTCCGGCAGGGCGGTCAGGCGAGCCGCCCGCACGGCTTCCTCGACCGCGGTCAGCATGTAGGCCTGGCGCCGCGGGACCGTGCCCGGCACAGTGTCGCTCACCTCGCCGACCGCGTGCCCCCGGTACGCCGTCGCGCTGAAGCGTCGCGCCGGGCCGAGCGCGCAGCGGCCCGCCAGCAGTCCTCGGACGTAGGCGTCGGTGCCGGGGCCGAAGGCCGTGACCAGCCCGATGCCGCTGATGACGATGTCACGCATGCTAGGACTGCCTTTCCGTCGACAGAGCGTTGAGCAGGCCGGACGGAGTGGACGGGGCCATGCCGGGCAGGACCGGCAGCTCGCCGCCCGGACCCCATGCGGCGGCCACGGCCAGACAGTCCCGGTGGTGCGGGTCGTCACCGGGAAGCAGCGCCGGCTCGCACACCACGACCCCCGGGTGGCCGCTCGAGGCGACGAGTTCCAGTACCGCCCCGGCGGAGACTCCCGCCAGCAGGTAGCAGCTCCCGCGGTGCCCGGCCGCCGTGAGATAGGGGCGGACGAGTTCGGAGGCCTCCGGCCGTATGGAGTCCGAGGGCCGCAGGCGCCGCTCCGTGTCATGGCAGCGGGTCACGAGGCGGCGCGCGGCGAAGACGCTGTAGTCGTGGCAGAGCACGTACAGGGGAGCGGGACCGCGCAGCTCGTCGGGGAGTGCGGCGAAGGCCGCCTCCAGGACGGTGCTCATCGCCTCGCCGATGGTCCGCGCCGTGCTCGGCGGAGCGGCCAGGAAGGAGTCGCCCGTGGCGCGGGTCGCGGCGCGCAGGGCGGTCTCGTCCGTTGCCGCGAGCGCGATGCGCGGTGCGATCGCTGCCCTGGTTCCGACGAGGTCCGTTCGAGTTGACATTTGCTCCCCCTACTCAAGTCATCTTCAGTTACAAAACATTCCAACATCATGGGAGGGGAGTCACAAGTTGTAAAACGAAGTGATTGAACCTGTCACAGGCGGCCCTGCGGTCGAAGGCCCCCGTTCGGTGACCGTCGGCAGGGGAAGGGGGAAGGAGGCACAGACTGAGAAGCCGCCGTCGGAGAGCCGGTGGGCCCGCAGCGTGCCGCCCAGGGCGGCCGTACGCTCGCACATGCCCTGGATCCCGCTGCCTTCGCTGTCACCGTGGCCGTCCGATACCGGTCCGCCTCTGCCACGCCGGTTGCGCACCTGCACCTCCAGGCCGGCCGGAGTCCGCTGCGCGAGTACCGCGACCGGTCCGCCGGGGGCGTACTTGCGCGCGTTGGTCAATGACTCCTGCACGACCCGGAAGACCGCTTCCTGGACCTCCGGCGCACACTCCAAGCCGCGGAGGCACTCCAGGTCGCCGGTGACCAGCGGCCCCCCCGCCGCGATGAGGGCGGGGAGGTCCGCAAAGCCCGGCGGTGACACGCCCTCCGCGCGGTCCGCCGCTGGGGCCCGCAGCAACGTGACGAGGCGGCGCAGGTCCGCCAGCGCCGCCTGGCTCGATCTGCGGACCAGTGCGGCGTCCTGGCGCCGGTCTGGAGGCACGGCCACCTCCAGCGCACCGGCCTGCAGACTGATGAGACTGAGGTGGTGGGCGACGGTGTCGTGGATGTCGCGCGAGAGGCGGACCCGCTCCCGCAGGATCGTCTGCCGGCTCACGAGCTGCTCCTCACGGGCCCTGGCGAGGGCGAGTTCCGCCATCCGGGCCCGCAATTCGCGCTGCGAGGCGACCAGCCTGGCCAGCACAACGGGCGCGCCGGAGACCAGGCCGGAGAACATCAGCGCGAGCGCCACGGCCGACGGCGCCCAGCTCACCGGTCCCAAGTGCGGCCACGGCACGAAGGACACGACGGCGACCGCGCCCGCACAGTACACGGTCGCCGGGGCGCCGGACACCAGCGCCACCCGGTACAGCGCCGCCATCGGCGCTAGCCATATGTAGCCCAGGGACAGCGCGGGCAACGTCGCGATGAGTGCGCACACTGGCCACCGGCCGCACACCGTCAGCGCCGCCACCGCGAGACAGCCGGCAGCCAGCGCCGACGGACCGCCCAGGGAACGGGTGGCCCAGATCTCGGCCGCCGCGACCGCGATCACGGCCAACCGCGGCGCGGACCTCCTCGTCAGGATGCGGCGCATGACCGGCCCGGGAGTGCGTCGAGGCCCATCTGATAGGCGGCGACCGCCACGGCGACACGGGTCCTGGCCCCGAGTTTGAGCCGCAGTGAGCGGACGTGGTCCTTCACCGTCGCGGCTCCGATGCCGAGACACGCGGCGATCTCCGCGTTCGACATCCCGGTCGCCACCAGGGACAGCACTTGGCGCTCCCGCTCGGTGAGGCGGGGCAGCACCGTCGCGGCGCGCGAGGGCATTGCCGCCTCTTGCGGGCGGAGCACGTCCGCGAAGGTGTGCCGGACGTGGGGATTGAGGACGCTACCGCCGGCGGCGAGCACCCGGACGGCGTCGATCAGGGTGTCGGGATCGGCGTCCTTCACGAGGAACCCGGCGACGCCGCTGCGCAGCGCGTCGGCGAAGAGCTCACCGCTGTCGAAGGCCGTGAGCATGGCCACGGCGGGCGGTTCCGGAAGAGTGCGGACGGCACGGACGACCTGGACCCCGTCGACGCCGGGCATCACACCATCCACCAGGACCAGGTCGGGTCTCGTCATGCGCACCTGTCTCAGTGCGTCCCCTCCGTCGCAGTCGGCTACGACCTCGATGTCCTCGGCCGAGTCGAGTATCTGGCGGAGTGCGGCCCGCACCAGGGCTTCGTCGTCGACCACGGCGACCCGTATCACGTCACACCTTTCGCATTTCGGAACAGGAGACACCGTGGGGAGCTACCCCTGACTGCCCTTCACCGAATCCTTGCGCGTCGTCTGGAACAGGCCCATCACTATGAGCACGCCTCCGATGCACATCAGTACGACTCCGACCTTCGTCAGTGTGAAGACGGGGATCTCCACGCCGTCCGTGAACAACCGCAACGCCAGGCCGATCACGAAGGTGACGACTCCCTCGACCAGGTTCTTCGACGCCTGACTCATGGATGGTCACTCTCCTTCGAGCACGTGAACCGGTGCCGGGCGCACCGTTTCCGAGGATCCCCTTCAGCGTAGGAACGGAGCGTGGTCGATTCCTCACCCTGCTGAATGATCTGGAGTACATAGTTCGACGGACCGGAAACCTGGTGCAGCACCGTGCGGATCCATCGAAGAGTGCAGTGCGCGGTCCTTCCCGGTGCCGACGCCGAACGGGGTGCCGGAAACCCGCAGCAGATCCTGCTGGTAGGGATAGAGCTCTTCGAACAGGGCACACTGCGCGTACAGCTACGAAGCCGCAGACGTCTCCACCCCGCGGAAGCCATGACCCGGTTCCAGCAGCTGATTGTTGCCACACTGCTTACGGGCGTGGTGGTAGGCGTGCTATCACGCCGAGTTCCACCACGGGTCGATGGCGGGCAGTGCACGGCTCCTGTCGTCGCCCAGTCCCTTCTGAGTCGTTGCTGTAGCTGTGACCTGGGGTTTCTCAGTCCTTCTGGGTGATGTTCGCAGCTTTGGGATGCTCGGTGTGTGGGGCTGAGCGGGGTGGTGTCCTTCTGACCTGCACCTACGGGGCTGCGTGCAGGTTGATCGAGCGTCGTGCAGGTGCGGTGAACTGCTACTTGATGGGGCGCGGGTCAGGTGGTGTCGGGGTTGGTGAGGTCGGCGTGGGTGACGGTGACGCGGGTGGCTTTGCCGGCTCTGCTGGCAGTGGTGGTGGGTGGCAGGACACGGACGTGGATGAAGTAGACGCGTATGCCGGAGAGTTCGGTGTAGGAGGGGCCAGGCTCTGGGGTACCGTCGGTTGCGGCCGCCGCCCGCTTCCTGGACTGCGGCCAGGGACTGCTTGCCCCGCGGGTCGCACTGTCATCACCTGCGAACCGTGAGGTCATCACGCCCTTGCTGCTGCGGCGCCAGGTCACCTCGGTGAACCGGCCGTCACCGGCCTCCGATGCGAGGCCGAGACGGCATGCGGCGGGGTGCGAGCGGCGCGTCTAGGGCCTACCCATTTCCCGGTCATGGGCCGGAAGCCGACGGCAGCACAGCCGACGAGGCACCGAGCGAATCCCTCGCCGACGTCCTGGCGAGCGACACAGCGAGTGACGACGAACCCATCCGCTCCGCAGCCAGCCCTCCGCAGCCGCGCACCGCCAGCCCGGACACCCCGCCGATCAGCACGCCACTCGCGGAGGACGAGCCCACCCCGAGCGGCCCGGCCGTCCTCCTCCTCGGGCCGCTGACCATCGAGGGCGCCACAGGACGTGTCGACTCCAACCGCAAGAGTGTTGCCACCGAACTTCTGGCCTTCCTCGCCCTGCACCCGGGAAGCGACCGCCACGCGGTCGACTCCGCACTGTGGCCCGCCTCCCGCGTGAGCAAGGACATGCGCAACGCCGTCATCAGCCGAGCCCGGTCCTGGCTCGGCACCGACACCGACGGCAACCAACACCTGCCCCGGGTACAGAACACACCAGACAAGCGCTACCGCCTCGGCCCCCACGTCACCTGCGACTGGCTCACCTTCCAGCACCACGCCCACCAAGGACTCACCGACCACAGCGAAGACGGCGACCTCGCGCTGCGACGAGCCCTGGCACTGGTCCGCGGCCGCCCCTTCGCCGGCATGGACCCCCAGCGCTACGCCTGGGCCGAGCCCACCATCCAAGAGATGATCTCCGCGATCACGGACGTCGCCACCGAACTCTCCACCCGACGACGCGAAGCCCGCGACCCCCGCGGAGCCCTGTGGGCCGCCCAACAAGGCCTGCTCGCCGTCGAAGACAGCGAGACCCTGTACCGCGCGGTGTTCCTCGCGCACCACGCAGTCGGCGACATCGACGCGCTCCGCAGCGCCGCCGAACGTCTCCGCAGGATCAACGACTCGATCGCTGGCGGCGTAGAGATGGAAGCCGACACCGCCGAACTCCTACGCAACCTCTTGCCCCGCCCCACCCACGCCCGCTGAACCGAGGAATGACGCAAGTTTCCCCCAACCGAGCACGCCCAGCCACTCGCCCTTTCGAGGGAACAGGCGGTTCGTGGCTTCGGCTGGTGCCGCCGTGCCGGTTAGTATCTCGCCCGGCCAATGGCGTAATGCCGATTGTCGCCCGCTTCCGGAGCCGCGCCGCCGGACGCGGAAGGCAAAGTCCTGTGGGGCCCGCTCTAGAGACCTCTTGATCAGTTCTCTTTGGAGCAGCGGATGTCGTCGGCGATGGTGGGCTCGGCCGCGGCGAGTCGGGTCACACTGCCGACGTTTCCGGACATCCGCACCCACTCCCACGGGGCCCGGCGCGGCACCCTTCATGCCGTCACCTCGCCGCGAACACCCGTCATTTGACACCATCCGGCGATCCGGGAGCGGCTGCCAAGGCGTACGGGCCAGCGCGTGGAGCAGCCCTGCCGTAGCGGGACGCGCGGTCTCACACCCCGCCCGGCGGCGTGCGCCGCCGGTGCCAGGCCCGTTTGCGACAACGGGGAGAGCAGTACCGTGCCGGCAGGATGGCCCACCCCGACCGTCCAACTCCCGCCGCACTCCGGGCAGCTCACCGTCCGGGCGGCCTGGACCGCCTCGGTCCTTGCCCTCGTGCGCCGCATCCGCCGCCAGTGCCGCGAGCGGCACGCCGACGAGCACGGCCGTGGGACTGGTGGGATCGCATGTTGAGGTGTCGTGTATTCGCTGGGCGTCCGCGACTTCGGTCACGGTGAGTAGCTGGTTCAGGGTGGTTTTCCGCGAGTCAGGCTGGGACGATGCGGGGGTGGCGAGCGATCTGGCGGAGCCGTCAGCTTCGGAGTTGGCTGAGGGCATGCGCGCTGCGCTCATGCATGCTCGGTGGGACCCGGACGGTGATCCGGCGGTCGCCGTTGATGTGCTGGGCACCTTGGTCGAAGGCGTATGTGGTCCGGTCGATTCAGTGGCGGCCGGACAGATCGTTTTCGACTCGGAGGCTATGGGAACGGCGTACCTGTTCTGTGCTTCGATGAACAAGGCCCTTGATCGGAATCACTCGGCGCAGCCGCCCGCTCACCGGGGCTTGTCGATTACGGAGCATCTCGCCCTCGTGCAGCCCCTGCTGCCCGGATTTCATCGGCGGCAGCAGGAGGTACTACAGCTTCTGGAGCGGGAGTTTCCCCCAGACGACTGATCTCGCGAGCGTGTGGAGCGGCGAACCGAGCTCAGGCGCAATCACCGTGTGTGGTCGCCGGGAGCGTATCGACTCCAGGTTCCTCCAGCTTCGGTGACCAGGCGGGTGGCTGTCTTGTCGTGGTAACCGAGGGCCTTCGCGATGACGGGAGCCGGGGCTTGGAGGACGAGCTGTCGGATTGCGGAGGTCCTGCCGCGCTGCGGCGGGACGCCGATCTCGCGCAAGTGCACTTGAAGGCTGACCGGGTTCATCGGCTGGCCGGGCTGGCGTCCGGGGAAAAGCCACTGTGAGCTCCTGCTGCTGGCATAGGGCAGATGCCGGCAGGACTGGACGTATGCCCGCATGAGGCTGGCGACGGGCTCTGGAAGTGGGGAGGGTGGGTCTCCCAGCCGGACGGTGACCGTGGTCCCGTCGTCGATGACGTCGTTGGCAGTGAGGCGAACGATGCGGGTGACGGGCTGCGCATAGAGGAGAACGAGTGCGGCGGCGATCCGGGCCCGTAGGGGCAGGGAGTCGTCGTTGAGGACCCGCCGGAGAACGGCGAGTCGGTGGTGCTGGTGCAGCAGCGCTTGGTCCTGGTTGACGACCTGGGGTGGCAGGGCGAGGCGGGGCATCCGGCCCGTCTTCATGCACCAGCGCAGGAATGTCTGGGCCGGGCGCCGGGTGGCCAGCTTCTCCGTGTGCCAGGCGTCGAGGTCAGCCTGGCGGCAGTGTTCGATGGTGCGGCCTCGGTCGGCAAGCTGAGCGAGGAAGGCGCCGGCCTGGGTGATCTCCTGTTTCGTCTGGTTGGTCTGGGAGCGTCCCAGCGGTCCCTTCTCCGCCTTGCTCCGCAGGCGCCGCATCTGGTGCCAAGTGGCAAAGTGCTGAAGAAGCCTCCGGTGATCGGGGTCCTCGATGGTGGCGAGCCGCTCGGCCAGCCAGCGCTGATAGAGCAGAAGCTGCCGGTCGACGCGTGGCAGGACACCACTGTCCATCAGCAAGTCACGCAGGTGCACGATGGTTCGCCAGGGTGTTTCCTGGTGCAGCCCGTCGTGGGTGAGCGGGATGCTGCCGACTGCCAGGCCCCGGAGGAGACGGACGACAATGGGGTTGCGGAGCCAGATCAGGCGGCTCTTGGGCCGGTCCATCTCCACCAGGGAGGTGACCAGGGGTTGCAGCGAAGCGGCAACGTGACCTGTGCCGTCGTCGAGGAGTCGGCCGAGGGTGTCGGCGAGGGTACAGCGTTCGCAGAGGCGTCCGCCGAGGAGCAACCCCTCGAAGCCACAGCGGACGCAGAAGAAGTCGCGGGCGATGCCAGCGCAGTCGCGGCAGATCGGCGTGCCGGTTGCGTCCCGGCCGGGCAACAGCCGGTCGGCTCGGCAGCCGGGGCAGCAGCCGCGGACATGCATGGCGCGGTCGTAGCAGGTCCGGCAGATCGGACCGTCCGACCACTCGGCGGACTTCGAGGCTCGACGGCCGCAGCGTGCGCAGTCGCGGATCATCCACCGCTCGTACTCCTCCGGCGTCACCGTTCACCCCTCCTGCGTCAGCCGGACCCGCGTGGGTCGCCGGGCGGCCAGGTTGATCGGCGCTTCCTCTCCGGCTGCCCGGCGGGCCGGGACGTTCTGAGCCGAAGTGGTGATCAGGTCGGCGGGCGTGCAGTCGAGGATGTCGCAGAGGGTGGCCAGCACCGGCAGGGACAACCGCTCCGGCGTGCCGGAGACCAGGCGGTGAACCTGGGAGGAGGACAGCGTAATGCCGCGTTCGGTCAGGTGCGGCATGAGCTCGGCGACGGTGAACATGCCGCGGGCGGCCATCAGCTCGCGCAGGCGCCATCGGTAGCTGATCTGGCGTGGCATCAGGAGGTCCTTCCCGGCCGCAAAGCGGCCTCGACGGTGGCGTCCAGGACGCGACGCAGGGAGCGGGTGCGGAAGTCGGAGGAGACGCACGTGTAGATCGCAGTGGTGGAGGCGTGGTCGTGGCCGACCTGCTGCTGGACGAACAGCGGGTCGTGGCCGTCCTCGATCAAGTGGGTGATGTAGGACCGGCGCAGCGAGTGGAACTCCAGCGCGGAATCCAGGCCGAGGGCGTCCCTGTAGGCGGCGAAGCGGGAGTCCAGCCGCTGGTGCCCGACTCGCGGGCCTCGCTCGGATGGCCAGAGGGCCCGGCTGGTCGAGTGCCGCATCCCGGGACGCACCTCGCTGATCCATTCTTCGATCGTGCCGGGTGTCCAGTGCCAGACGGTCAGCACGCTGCGGCGCTTGGGCGGCGAGCCCTTCTTGGCCTTGCCGTAGCGGACCAGCAGGGTGCCGTACTCGCCGAACTCCCGCCCCTGCGGGTTGCGGCCGAAGTCAGTGAGGTTGAGCATCCGGGTCTCGTTGCGGCGCAGGCCGTAGGCGTACGCGGTCTTGAACAAGGCGGCGTCCCGGAAGGCCGGCAGCCAGCCCTTGCGGCCCTTGCCGCGGACGCGCAGGACCTCCTCGTCGGCGTGGTCGAAGAACGCTTCCAGCTCGGGCCTGGTGAAGGCCCGGCGTTCCGGCTCGCCCTCGGCTTCGTCGGCATGCGTTGCAGCGTTCCAGTCGTAGACCACCTGGACGGGGTGGGTCCCGAAGTGCCGTAGGCACTCGTCGCTCCAGCCGTAGGCGGGGTTGGTCAGGAAGTCACAGAACTGGCGTACGGAGCCCTGGTAGGTGCGCAGGGTGGAGCGGACGCAGCCGTGCACGGCCCGTAGATCGGCCGACCATTCGTCGATGTGCTGCGGCGTCCACTGCCACGGCATCGCGTCGGCATGCCGGGTGAAGGCCCGGACCGTGCGTTCCTGGTCGTTGACGTATCCCGGCGAGAGGTTGCGGGCGAGCTGTTGGTTGCGCCAGCCCTTGATCATCGCCTCGAAGACTTGCTCGTCCGGCCGCAGCAGCGGCAGCCCGTCGATCAGGTGCAGCCGAGCAGACCCTGGAACGAGGCCGTCCCCACCCATCCGCCATCACTCTCCGTCTATCGCATCTGACGCGAGAATTTCGCATCAGATGCGACTCGGGGGCGTCTTCGCAGTTCAATCGCTCGATGGAGTGAGGCCCGCGGACACTCAGTGCTGTAACCGCTACCGTGCTTCCGAGGCCAACGTCCCTGATGGGGTCGTTTCCGCGCGGTCCCGGGCCCGCCTCCAGGCCGGGTGTCGCGTATTCGCATCCGATGCAATTGGCGTCGGTAGGAACAACGGAACAGCCATTAGCGCTAGGCACTTGATCTTGGTCGAGTGGCAGAGTGATCCAGTCCGGCGCTGAGGTTCGGGGAAAGATCCTCGATCACGGGTGGGGCCTGGCTACCGTCCGGGCGTGGCGGTCGAATTCTTATCTGATGAGAAGGCTGAGGCGTACGGGAAGTTCGCCGAGGAGCCGACGAGGCCCGAGCTGGAGCGGTTCTTCTTCCTGGATGACGAGGACCGGAAGCTGATTGCGAAGCGGCGTGGGGATCACAACCGCCTTGGCTTCGCGCTGCAGCTCTGCACGGTGAGGTATGTCGGGTTGTTCTTGGAGGACCCTCTCGATGTGCCGTGGCCGGTGGTCGATCACCTGGCCGGGCAGCTGGGGATCGAGGACGTCTCCTGCGTCAAGGAGTACACGGAGCGGCTGAAGACGGCGTACGAGCATGCGTGGGAGATCCGGGACGCGTACGGCTACCACCAGTTCGAGGATCACGAGTGGGGCCGGAAGTTCAGGGCGTTCCTGCACGGGCGGGCGTGGACGGCGCATTCGGAGGGTCCGAAGGCTCTATTCGACCACGCGGTGGGCTGGCTGCGCCGGAACCGGGTGCTGCTGCCAGGTGTCTCGGTACTGGCGCGGCAGGTGGCGGAGGTCCGCGGAATCGCGGAGAAACGACTGCACGCCACGGTCGCGAAGGCTGCTCGGCGGGCGGACCCGGCGTTGCCGGGAGACCTGATGGCGCTGCTGAAGACGCCGGAGGGCAAGCGGTACTCGTACCTGGAGCAGCTTCGCCGGCCGCCGACGCGGACCACGGGCACGGCCATGAAGAACGCGCTGCAGCGGGTGGATGCGATCGCCGCGTACCGGCTGGGGCGGGTGAAGCTGAACAAGATCCCACCGAACCGGCTGTCGGCGCTGGCCCGGTACGGGCTGGGCACCAAGGCGGCGAAGCTAGAGCGGGCCTCGGAGCCGAAGCGCACAGCGATGCTCACCGCGGTGATGCGGCATCTGGAGGCGAAGGCGATCGACGACGCGCTGGACCTGTTCGAGATCCTGATGGCGACAAGGCTGATCAGCACCACGAAGCGGGCCAGGGACAAGGAACGCCTGTCCACGCTGCCGCAACTGGAGAAGGCAGCCAGGATCACGGCCAGGGTCTCGAAGGTGTTCATCGAGGAGCTGGAACTGCTGGAGGAGACCGGCTGCGATCCAGATGTGGCCGCGCTGTGGCGGGCCCTGGAGGAAGTCGCGCCGAGGGCTGAGCTGTCCAGCGCGGCGGCCACGGTGGTGAGCCTGGTCCCGGAGGACGACGACTCGGCGGAGATCGCCATGCGCAATGCGCTGGCCCTGCGCTACAACACTGTCAAACCGTTCCTCGCGCTGCTGGGCGAGTCGAAAGCGCTGGACGCCGCGAGCGGCGGCAAGCGGGTACTGGCCGGGGTGAAGCGGCTGCCCGCCCTGGCCCGGCGGCGGGTGAGCGAGAAGCCGCTGCTGCCGCGCGAGATCGACGACAAGCTGGTGCCGCCGGTGTGGCGCAAGGCGGTGTACGCCAACGCCGGGTTGCCGGAGGGCGCGGTAGACCGCGACGCGTACGTGGTGTGCGTGCTGGAGCAGCTCTTCCGCGCCCTGAAGCGCCGGGACATCTTCGCCTCCCCCTCGCACCGCTGGTCCGACCCGCGTGCCCGCCTGCTGGACGGCACGGAGTGGGAGGCGGTCCGCGAGGACCTCCTGGCGGGCCTGAGCCTGGACGAGGACGCCGAGCAGCACCTGAAGGACCTGGTCGCCGTGCTGGACGCGGCGTGGAAGCAGATGGCCGAGCGGCTGGAGGAGGTCGGCTCGGAGGCGAAGATCAGCATCGAGATGCAGCCCAACGGTCGGGCCAAGCTCAATGTCGAGAAGATGCACGCGCTGGGTGAGCCGAAATCGCTGGCCTGGCTGCGCAAGCGGGTCGAGAAGATGCTCCCGAAGATCGACCTGCCGGACCTGCTGTTCGAGGTCCGCTCCTGGACCGGGTTCCTGGACGCCTTCGTGCACCTGGGTGACGGCAAAACCCGCATGAAGGACCTGACCACCTCTGTGGTGGCGCTGCTGGTGAGCGAGGCGTGCAACATCGGGATGACCCCGGTCATCAACCCGAACATCGAGGCCCTGACCCGCTCCCGCCTGGTCCACGTCGACCAGTACTACCTGCGCGCCGACACCATCGCCGCCGTCAACGCCGCCCTGATCGAGGCCCAGGCCAAGGTGCCCATCGTCAAGTTCTGGGGCAAGGGCCTGCTCGCCTCCGTCGACGGCCTGCGCTTCGTCGTCCCCGTCCGCACGATCAACGCCGCCCCGAGCCCTAAGACCGACCGGCGATAGGCAGCGATTACTGGAGGGGACACGGCTCGGCGTCGGCTCGGCCGCAGTCACGCTCAGTGATTTCGGTCTTTGGTTTGGTCAGGACGTGAGTCCGGCGTCTCGGGCGAGGAGGGCGGCCTGGACCCGGTTGGTGACCTCCAGCGCGGCGAGGATGCGACTGACGTGGGCTTTGACGGTGCTTTCACGCATGGCGAGGCGGGTGGCGATGTCGGCGTTGGGCGCGCCCTCGGCGAGCAGGGCCAGTACGTCGCGTTCGCGGGGGGTGAGCTTGTCGAGGTGGTCCCGGGCCGCGATGGCGTGGGGTTGGCTGGTGGCGTGGTAGCGGTCGATGACGCGCCGGGCCGCGTTGGGGTGGAGCATCGCGGAACCTGCCGCGACGAGGTGGACGGCGCGCAGGATCTCGGCGGGGTCGGTGTCCTTGAGCAGGAAGCCGTCGGCGCCGGCGGCGAGGGCGTTGTAGACGTACTCGTCGAGGTCGAAGGTGGTCAGGGTGATCACCCTGGGCGGGTGGGGCAAGGCGCGCAGCCGGGCAGTGGCGGTGATGCCGTCCATCCGGGGCATCCGGACGTCTACCAGTGCAACGTCGACGCGGTGCGCGGTGGCCTGCTCGATGGCCTGGAGCCCGTCGGTGGCCTGGGCGACGACCTCGATGCCGGCGTCGCCGTCGAGCAGGTCGGCGAGACCAAGGCGGACTAGGGCGTCGTCGTCGACGAGCATCACGTGGATCACGAGTACTTCCCGTTCTGGTCTGGGGAGGAGGCGGGGTGGGGCAGTCGGGCCGCCAAGCGCCAGGCCCCCGCACCCGCCGGGCCGGCGTCGAGGTGGCCACCGAGCGCGGTGACGCGCTCGCGCAGACCGACCAGCCCGTAGCCGGAGCCGGTCGAAGCGCCCGGCCCCGGGAAGCCGGTGTCGTTGGTGACCTCGACCAAGGTCGCGGGCGGCAGGTAGCCGACCCGGACGGCCACCTGCCCGCCGTGCGCGTGCTTGCGGACGTTGGTCAGCCCCTCCCGGACGATCCGGTATGCGGCCAGGCGGTGCGTGGTCGGTGCCTGCGAGGGGGCGCCGTCGACGGTCAGGGTGACGTCCTGCCCGGCGGCACGTGCCTGGTCGACCAGGTCGCGGATGTCCTTGAGCGCGGGCTCCAGTGGGTCGGGGCCGTCCTCGGAAGCGGGTCCGCGTAGCGCGCCGAGCACCTCGCGCAGGTCGGACAGAGCCTCGAGGGAAGTGGCGCGCAGCAGGGCGAGGCGTTCGGCGATCTGGGGCGGCAGATCGGGGGAGCGGGTGGCGAGGACACCGGAGTGCAGGGCGATCAGGCTCAGGCGGTGGGCGAGGACGTCGTGCATCTCGGCGGCGATCCGCGAGCGTTCGGCGGTCCGGGCGGCGTCCTCGCGCAGTCGTGCCTCCACCCGCAGGTGGTCGACCTGGTCGGCGAGGGTGCGCAGGAGGCGGCGGCGGTTGCCCTGCCACAGGCCGACCACGAGGCCGAACAGCAGCGCCGTCAGCGTCACAGTCCACCGATGGTTGGTCCAGATCGAGCCGGCCTGTACCCCGAGCAGGTTGCCCGCCAACGCGAGCGTCGCACACACCAGGGCGGTGCGGGTGCGACGGGCCACTGCCAGGTCGAACAGGACCACGGCCAGGAACGGGTCGACGACCCACCCTCCCCAGACAGTGGCGACGGTGACGACCACCGGTGCCACCGACAGGCGCCACCGGGGCACGGCCAGGACGACCGCGCACAGCGCGGCGGCGATCAGTACCGGCACTCCGAACCCGGCCCCGGCCGTCGCGGTGCCGTTCTGGTAGGCCGTCCACACCAGGAACGCCAGGAACGCCGCCCGGCCCACCGCGGCCCACCGCGGGCTCCTCCACCACTTCACCCTCACCATGCTAGGCAACCCGCCGCACGCGGAGGCGGTACGAAATGCGACGCCCAACCCCTACTTTCGTCGGGGAGGGCCGTCGCACAACGGCAGGTCCGAAGGGCGTCCCGGATTTCTAGCGTCGAAAGCATGGACCACCAGACCTCCTCCCCCCGCATTTCCCGGAACGTCGCCGCCCGGCAGGCCGAGAGCTGGACGTTCCTGCGCGAAGCCGCCCGCGACCTGCGCACCACCGGCGCCATCGCGCCCAGCGGCCGGGCCCTGGCCCGCACCCTGACCGATCCCGTGACCACCCGCGGCCCCCGCCCGCTGTCCGTCCTGGAAGCGGGCGCCGGCACCGGAGCCGTCACCCGCACCCTGCTCTCCCGCCTCCCGCGCGGCAGCCACCTCGACACTGTCGAAGCCAACCCGCGCTTCACCGAACGCCTCCGCCACCTCGTCGACCACCACCCTGCCCCGGTCAACCGACACGTCCGCGCGGAAGTCCACCAGGCGTACGTCGAAGAACTCGACACCAGCCGACGCTACGACGTCATCGTCTCCGGCCTGCCGCTGACCAACTTCACCCCCGAGCAAGTCGACCGCATCATGGCCCGCTACCTGGACCTGCTCCACCCCGCCGGCACCCTCACCTACTTCGCCTACCTCGGCACCCGCCGCGCCCGCACCCTGCTCGCCCCCCGCGCCGAAGCCCGCCGCCACGCCGCCGTTGACCAGGTCGTGGGCGCCTACCAGCGCCGCTACGCCACCGCCTGCTGGACGGTCCTCGCCAACCTCCCGCCCGCCCATGTCTGGCAGCTGCGCCGCCCCAGCGTGGACGCCGCCGCCCCGCTGCACCCGCTGCCCCTCCTGCCAGGCGCCGAGCAGTGATCCACCTCACCGACGCTCTCACCCACCTGCCGCCGACCGCCGTCTACATGGTCCTGGCCCTGGCCGTTTTCGCCGAATCCGTGCTCGCTCTGGGCACGTTCATCCCCAGCCTCACCCTGCTGCTGACGGCCGGAGCCATGGCCCGCACCGGCACCGTGCACCTCCTGCCAGTGATCGCGGCCGCCGCCGCCGCGGCCGCCGCGGGCGACCGCCTCGCCCACTGGACCGGCCACCTTCTGGGCGAGCGCCTGCGGACCGGCCGCCTCGGCCGCCAAATCCCCGCCGGAACCTGGCAGCAGGCCGAGACGCTCATGACCCGCCACGCCGGCCGGTCCGTCTTCCTCGGCCGCTTCCTGCCCGTGGTCCGCACCCTCACCCCCCATCTGGCCGGCGCCGCCCGCCTGCCCTACCGCCGCATCGCCCCCTACAGCGCCACCGCAGCCGTCCTGTGGGCCACCACCGAAGCCGGCATCGGCTACAGCGCCGCAACCTCCCTCCAGCAGGTTCTCACCGTCGGTGGCCCGGCCCTCGCCGTGGTCGCCCTGACCGCCCTCATCACCACGCTCTGGTGGCGGCGTTCCCGGCGCTCCGCACGAGGTGCCGCAACCATCCCGCCCGGTCACCCGGTCTGTAAGGAGGAGGCCCCGGTGCGCTGACCGCCCCTGCCGCGAGACCCACGCGTCCGCCGCACTCCTCCTCAACACGATCCCGGCGTCATCACGACGGGGAAAGTTCCAGTGATCAGGAAGGGAACGGGCTGTGCCCGCGCTGCCATCCAGCCTGCTCGAAACGTTGTGGGCTCAGTTCGCCGCCCTTCTGCCCGCACGGGAGGAGTTCGCGCCAGGCCATCCATTGGGCTGCCACAGGCGCAGGGTGCCTGATCGTACGGTCTTCGAGCATGTGGTCCTCGCTCTGGTCCACGGCTCGGGCTACGAGCGCATCTCCACCCCAGGATGCTCCGACCGCACCATCCGCCGACGCGTCAAAGAGTGGGCTGAGCAGGGGATTTCGCAGGCCGTGCATGCTCTCGCCCTGGAAGGCTACGACCGCATGATTGGCCTCGGGCTCGGCGAGATCTCGGTGGACGGGTGCATCACCAAGGCCCCGTCCAACGGCAGGAAGACCGGTCGCTCGCCGGTTGACCGGGGTAAGCAAGGACTGAAACGCTCCGTGGCCACCGACGCCTGCGGCGTCCCGCTCGCAGTTGTCGCCGCTGGGGCCAACCGGCACGACTCACTGCTGCTCGGCTCCACCCTGGACGCGGCCAGGGCACAGGTCGGCGCGATGCCAGAGACCGTTAACATCAACCTCGACCGCGGCTACGACAGCAACAAGTCCCGTCTGCTTATAGCCGAGTTGGGCTTCAGGGCCGAGATCGCCCGCAAGGGCGTGCCCGCCCCGACCCAGGCCGCCAAACGCTGGGTGGTCGAACGCACCCACTCGTGGATGAACGACTACGGCAAGCTGCGGCGCTGCACTGAGAGAAGCGGCGCGGTCGTGGACTTCTACCTCTACCTCGCCGCCGCTCTCGTCACGCTCCGCATGCTCATCCGACGCTCCACAAACCACTATCGCTGGCAGGGCCGCCCCACCACCCGACGCCTCCAGTGATCCATTTGCCGGTCGGTCTAAGTACTTCGCGAAGAAGAAGGGCATCACCTGGCTGAACGCGATCAATGACCAGGTCATCGGGATCGGGCAGATGGTGGTGCCCGGCACGCCGCGCGACAGTCTGTTCATCCTGGATGCCCTGCTGAACCTGGACGGCGGGGTGAAGCCGGAGATGGTCGCCACCGACAACGCCTCTTACTCCGACATGGTGTTCGGCATCTTCAAGATGCTCGGCTACCGCTTCTCCCCGCGCTTCAAGGACCTCGAAGACCAGCGGTTCTGGAAGGCCCAGATGCCCGGCGGCGAAGCCCTGGGAACCTACGGGCCGCTGGAGGCACTGGCCCGCAACAAGGTGAACGTGAAGAAGGTGCTCACGGCCTGGCCGGACATGCTCCGGGTGGCCGGCTCCCTGGTCACCAACCAGGTCCGCGCCTATGACCTGCTGCGGATGTTCGGACGCGAGGGCCACCCCACCCCGCTGGGGCAGGCGTTCGCCGAGTACGGGCGGATCGCCAAGACCCTGCACCTCCTGGCAGTCGTCGCCCCCATGGACGACACCTACCGCCGGCAGATGCACAAGCAGCTCACCGTCCAGGAGTCCCGCCACAAGCTCGCCCGCGACATCTGGCACGGCAAGAAGGGCACCATCCACCAGGCATACCGGGACGGGATGGAAGACCAACTAGGGTCACTTGGACTGGTTTTGAACGCAGTTGTCCTGTGGACGACACGCTACATCGACGCCGCCGTCACCCAGCTCCGCGCCGAGGGCCACGAGATCCGCGACGAAGATGTCGCCCGGTTGTCCCCGCTCAAGCACCGGAACTTGAACTGCCTGGGCCGCTACAGCTTCACCGCCTCCCAGCCGGTCGACGGGCTGCGGCCCCTTCGTGACCCGGACGCGATCTACCTCGACGATGACGACGACGGCGCGGAGGAATGAGCTGGGCACCGGGCGGGGGGCCGGCACACTCCCCGCCCGGCGCCCGGAGCGTACGGCGCGTGGTTCAGGACCGGGGCGGCAAGGTCGCGGTGTCGGTGCGAGAAAGTTCTGCCGATGGATCCTTCCGCCGCGATATGAACCAGCGGCTCGACCTGAGAGCGGTCGCGGCCGCCCCAAGACCCTGTACAAGCCTGACCATCGTGCGTAGGACGCGAACAGGCGCCGCTCTGAAGGTCACGCGGTCTTGCGCCCCAGGAGAGCCAGAAGCTGCTGCTGAGCTGTGGCGCGCGCCGGAGCTGTCAGCGAGGGTGCATACATTCCGGTGGCGGCGAATTGTTCTGCCATGGGAGCAATGACCGTCAGGCACGCCTCGACGGCCTCGCCATCAAGGACCGTTTCGAATCCCGCGGCCTGGGCGAGGTCCCAGGCGTGCACGAGCGGTTCGATGACCGCGGTGGTCAGTACCCACTCGCCCGTCACTTCGCCGTGATGTGAGGCAACGCAGCTGCTCGGGTCGATGGTGGTCAGCAGATCCAGCATGGACCGGCAAGTGGCACTCCAGGCTGTGACCGGTTGCCCGACGACCGCCTCGACCGGGTCCCGGAGCGGCTCACGCGGTCCCTGGCCCGACAGCAGAGCGGCGATCTGCTGCTGGCCGTCGATGATGTGTCCCAGGACGTGTAAGCCGGTCCATCCCGGGCAGGGGGAGGCGCTGGTCCAGCGGTGTTCCGGCACTCGATCGACGACGGCGCTGACGCCTGCGAGTACGCGCTGGTAGCGCGCGAGGACATGGTTCATCGTGCCTCCTCCGAGGTGGGCGTCCGTAGGAGCGGATGCAGGGCGTTCCATGCGGCCCTGGCCAGTGCCGTTGCCGCTGTATGGGGTAGCGCGGCTCCGCCCATCAGCCAGTTGCGGGTGTATTCCTGAGCCGGTCCAATCCACACAGCGACCACCACGCTCAGGTCGGGCATGCCGTCCCAGCCACGGTCCCTCAGCCATTGGGCGACAGCACGGAAGAACTCCCTGCTACAAGCCGCGATCCGGGGCGCCTCCCGAGGCGTGCCCCAGTCCGGCGGCGCTGCAAGGAAGGCAGCCAGCTCCGGGTGCGCCTCCACCCAGGCGAGGTGGCGGCGCACGGCTGCCTCGATGCCGCCTTGAAGAGCAGCTTGAGGCGTCAGCACTGCCATCAGCTCGGCCTGGTGCTGTTGGAGACCGTGGAGATAGACCGCTTCGGCAAGATCTTGCTTGGTGCGGAAGTGGTGGAAGAAGCTGCCGTTACTGACCCCCGCCCGCCTACGGACCTCCTCCACCGTCGTGCGTTGCACTCCGTTTTCGAGGAAGCATCCGAGGGCCGCGGCCAGGATGCGCTGGTAGGTATCGGAACCCAACATGACACCAGAGTACTGCTCTAGACCAGTACTCTATCATGGCGGTTCCGGGAAGGCCGCAGGACGTCGAAAAACGAAGGCGAGCTCAAGCGGTCAGCGCATCACCGCTGTTCAGAAGGTCAGCGTAGACCTCTGCCGGAGTGCGGTAGCCATGGATCTTGCGCGGGCGGTGGTTGAGCTCGTAGGCGATGGCGTCCAGGTCGGCCTGGCTGAACCTGCGAAGGTCCGCGCCCTTGGGCAGGTACTGCCGAAGCAGCCGGTTGGTGTTCTCGTTGGTGCCGCGCTGCCACGGGCTGTGCGGCTTGCAGAGGTAGATCGGCATCCCCGTCTCGGCGGTGATGGCCTGGTGCTCGGCGATCTCGCGCCCTCGGTCCCAGGTGAGCGTTCGTCGTAGCTGGGGCGGGATGCCGAGGAGATTCCTGGTGAGATGCGGAGTGACTTGCTCGGCCTTGATGCCGTCGGGCAGCGCGACGATGGCCGTGTAACGGCTGGTGCGCTCGACCAGCGTGGCGACGGCCGAGGGTCGGGTACCCATGACGAGGTCGCCCTCCCAGTGGCCCGGGATCTTGCGGTCCTCGACCTCCGCGGGGCGGGCGGTGATGGACACCATGCCGCGGATGACGCTCCGCCCGGTGGGCCGACGGGCGATCTTCGGACGGCGCATGGGCCTGCCTGACCGCAGCCGCTGGGTGAGGCTGCGGTCGATCGCCTGGCGCCGGCGAGGGTCGTAGAGCGAGAGGTAGATCGCTTCGTGCGAGATCTGCATGGAGGCGTCATCAGGAAACTGCCGGCGCAGCCATCCTGCGATCGGCTCGGGTGACCAGCACAGAGCGAGCTTGGCTTCCACCAGTGCGCGTAGAGCAGGTCGCTGGGCGAGTTTGGCCTGCTTGGGGCGGCGCCCGCGCTCGTAGGCGGCCGCATCGGCCGACGCGGCTCGGTAGCGGTCCCGGCCGCCGTTGCGGGCGATCTCGCGTGAGATGGTCGAAGGAGATCGGCCTAGCCGCTTGGCCAGCTGCCGGGCCGATTCCCCGGCGGCGAGGCCGCGGGATATCTCCTCGCGCTCTCTGCCGCTCAGATGCCGCTCTGACCGCATCTGAGCGGCGAGGCGGACGCCGCCGCTCTGGTGCAGGAACCGACGGGCGCTCTGCATCGGCGCCCCGAGCGCCCGCCCGATCAAGCTGAACGACTGCCCCTCGCGCCAGCGTCTCCAGATCTCGTCCTGCTGAGCTGGCGAAAACCCGTAGTCACGCACCTGTGCCTCCACGATCACATGATCATCCGAGGGTGGTGCGTTGATCACTTGAGGGTGCCGCCGTCAGCCGCAGCCCTGGCCGAAGCCGAGCGCCTGCGCGAAGGACCCGCCGCCGGCAGTTCCGCCGAACGGGTCGTGATCGACCTGACCCACTATGCCGCCGTGGCCGACCGGCTGCGGAGCGTCCCCTCACCGAAGCAGGAGGAGAGTCCGGAGTGAGTACGTCACCGATGCAGGTGAGCGAAGCCCGCCGATTCCAGCAGCTCAGAGGCCACCTGTCCTACCTCAAACTCAACGACGCAGCCGAGGCGTTGAACAGGGTCCTGGACCAGGCCCGCACCGAGCGGATGTCACTGACCGCAGCCCTGGAACGGCTCCTGGAGATCGAGGTCGAAGCCACCGAAGCCCGCAAACTCGCCGCCCGGGAACGGTTCGCCTGCCTGCCCGAGCCCTGGACCCTGGCCGACTTCGACTTCGCCGCCCAGCCCGGCGTCGACGAGAAGCTGATCCGCGACCTGGCAACCTTGCGCTTCCTCGACGACGCCTCCAACGTGCTGTTCGTCGGCCCGCCCGGAGTCGGCAAGACCATGCTGTCCGTCGCCCTCGGACGAGCGGCCGTCGACGCCGGCCACCGCGTCTACTTCACCACCGCCGCCGAACTCGCAGCCAAGTGCCACAAGGCCGCCCTCGAAGGCCGCTGGAAGACCTGCATGCGCTTCTTCGCAGGTCCGAAGCTTCTGATCATCGACGAGCTCGGCTACCTGCCGCTGCCCGAGGACGGCGCCTCGGCCCTGTTCCAGGTGATCAACCAGAGGCATCTCAAGTCCAGCACGATCCTGACGACCAACGTCGGGATCGCCGACTGGGCCGGCGCTTTCGGCGACGCCACCGTCGCTGCCGCCATGCTCGACCGGCTCCTGCACCGAGCTGCCGTCGCAGGCATCGACGGACCCTCCTATCGACTTCGCGGCCATCAGAACCAGGCCGACGCCATGCGCAAGGGAGTCAACGCACGTGTCTCCTGACCCCACTCACAACGACGACCAGCTCACCCCCAGACCGATCAACTGCCCAGTTTGCGCAGGCGAGTTCGCGCCGAGCCCGAAACAGATCTACTGCTCTCCTCGCTGCAAGAGCGCCGCCCACCGACGCGCTCCCGCCGGCCTGGTCGCCCACACATGCCCGGTCTGCGACGGCAACTTCACCGCCAACCCCCGACTCCGCCAGGTCTACTGCTCGCCCGAATGCCGTCGCGAGTCGGAAAGGCAACGCAACCGAACCCGCGACGAGGAACGGGCACGACGCCTCGGCGAACACCCCCGAACCCTTCCGCCCGCTCCGCAGCCGACAGCCCCCGGGACCATCGACCCCCTGGCACCGACGGCCGTCCGGAACTGCCCGCACTGCGACCAGCCCGTCACGATCGTCGCCCTGCTCGCCACCCAGGAAGCCGCCCGCCCCACGATCACCAACCGCATCACCGACATCACCCCACTCAGACGACTCCAGTGAGCTTGGGCTGACCGTCACCGATCACCGGGCCCGCCAACCTGACGGTCGGCGGGCCCGCATCACTCAGGTCCCCGAGCGCAGATGGTCCAGTTCGCCGCCGATCGCATCCCGCAGCGCGTCATGCTGCGGACCGAGCCTGAACCGTTTGTCGCTCCACCATTCACGCGGATAGAGCCACACCGGCTTGCCCACCACATCGGCCGGCTCCCACTCGAACCGCGGCCAGACATGCGCGTGCAAGAACGGGTCCGTGTTCCCCAGGATCTCCAGATTGACCCGGCGGAAAGCCGGGTCCAGCCGCCGACAGGCACGCTCGACCGCTTCACCAAGCTGGTCCATGTCAGACAGGAACGACAGCCGCTTCGCCCTCGGCAGGTCCGACAGCCGCTGCACATCCGGCTCGTCCACGAGCAGAACCGAGTAGCCCGGCAGGAACTGAACGTCCCCGATCACCGCGAACCCCGACGCCAGCCGTCGCAGCACGGTCGGGTTCTCGCCCCTCAGCGCAGCCCCGATCCGGTCCATCCGCCAGTCACCAGTCATGGCCAAAACCTACATTCTGGTGATCAAGGACCGCTCTCCGATCCCCACCCTCCTCACACACTTCAAAGGCCAAGCAAGTGGGGCGAGGAGCGGCCCCGGCCGTTTTCAAGGCTCTGTCCGCAGTTCCGTGAATCCCCAGGTCAGTAGCAGGAACGCGGGATCGTTTCAGCAACGTACTTCTTGTCGTGGCGAGCAAGACGGTTGAGGATGTGCTGTTTCCCGGGATCGATGTGCGGGTGGAGGAGGTGAACGACTCCTCCGGCGTCCTGGTGGTGGAGGCGGTGTCGACGGCCCGCCCAGGTCGGTGCCCGAACTGCCGCAAGCAGGCCCGCCGCGTGCACAGCACGTATCAACGCACCCTGGATGAACGGCCGTTGGGCTCGCGCCGGGTCATCGTCCGTCTCCGGGTGCGCCGGTACTTCTGCGACCGGTGGAAGTGTTGCCGTACGACCTTCGTCGAGCAGGTTCCGGGCCTGTCCGCGCGCTACCGCCGTTCCAGCACTGGGCTGGCGGGCTGGCTGCGCTCGATCGCGATCGAACTCGGCGGCCGTCCCGCAGCCCGGTTGTGCCGCCGCTTGCGGCTGACCGCGGGCCGGACGCGGCTGCTCAGGCTACTGACGGTCCCGGCTGTGCCGGACCGTGCCCCACGGGTGCTGGGGGTGGACGAGTTCGCCTTCCGCAAGGGCTGCACCTACGGCACCGTGCTGGTCGACGTCGAGGCCGGCCGGGTCGTGGACGTACTGCCCGACCGCACCTCGGAGAGGTTCGCAGCCTGGCTCACCGAGCATCCCGGCGCCGAGATCATCTGCCGGGACCGGGCCAGCGCCTACACCAAGGCGGTCAGGGAAGCCGCCCCTCGTGCCCTGGAAGTCGCTGATCGCTGGCACCTGTTACAGAACCTGTCCGCGGCAGTGGAGAAGACCTGCCACCAGCACCGCGACTGCCTGCGCAAACGCGCCGAGGAGGAGACAGTGACCGAGGTGCCGGGACCGCCTCCGATACTGTTACCGCCCGCGGAACTGCCCCGCACCCAGATCATCGAACGCACCCGCCACCGCTACGAGGACATCCACCGCCTGCTGGAGAAGCACTGGACCGTCAGCGCCATCGCCCGCCGGCTGAACCTCGACCGCAAGACCGTGCGCCGTTTCCGCGACACCGACCTCGACGAGCTGCTGGCCTCCGCCCGCGAGCGCCGCCCCAACGGCGTCCTGGAGCCATTCAAGGCGTACCTCAACGCCCAGTTCACCGAAGCCCAAGGCCAGGTCAGCGGCACACGCCTGTTCCTGGAGATCCAGGCTCGCGGCTACCGTGGCAGCCGCCAGGTCGTCCGCAAACACCTCGCCGCCCTCCGCGCGGGCACCGCCGAACCAGTCCGGGCCGACATCCCCAGCCCTCGCAAGATCACCTCGTGGATCATGCGGCCCCGTAACACTCTCACCGAGAGCCAGGACCAACGGCTGCTTCAAGTCCGGCTCGCCTGCCCGGACATCACCCGAGCCTGCGACCTCGCTCGGGCGTTTGCCGATCTCGTCCGTCACCAGCGCGGATACCTGCTGCTGGAGTGGATCCGGCAAGCCGAGCAGGATGCTCCGAAGCCCATGAAGGGCTTCGCTGGCTTCCTCCGCCAGGACCTCGACGCCGTCACCGCCGGCCTCACCCTGCCCTGGAGCTCCGGGGTCGTCGAAGGACACGTGAACCGGGTGAAAACGCTCAAGCGAGCCATGTACGGCCGAGCCTCGTTCGAACTCCTCCGGACCCGGATTCTCACCCAGCCATGAGGGCTGTGACTCATGCCCGCCTCATGCAACGAGCCTGGTGGCAAAGGCCGCTATCAGGGTGTCCGCCCTCAGCAGCAGCTCAGGGTTACACGTTCCCGCCACGCGGACAGAAATCTCATCACCACCCACGGCGTGCGCAAGGTGCACTTCGACGTGATGGTCCGATCCGACAAGTGGATAGCTGTACCAGCGATCCGGGTGTTCATCATCGGTGGCCTCAAGGCCGAGTTCGACCGTCTGCCAGTCGGTGTCATCGAAGTCGTAGCCTGCATAGCGCGCCAGGAGAGCCAAGAGGGGCTGGACGTTCTCATTCCAGATCCAGCCCTCTGCTGCACGTTCCCGGTTGCTGCCTGCCATCGGGCCAGAGTGCCACATGCGGCACGTTCGGTCCCTGCTATATGCCCATTCACGGAACTGCGGACAGAGCCGTTCTCAAAGATCCCCATCACTGGGGCCAGTGATGTCCGGGGCCAAGATCAAGTGCTTAGCGCCAACGGCTGTTCCGTTGGTCCCCACGGCCGGAGCAGAACACCGCCGTCGACTCCACCGACGGCATCAGCGGATCCCCGCACCCCCGACATAGCCGCGGCCCAGTAACGCGGTCGTCCGCGACCACGACCAGCCGCAGCCGAGGCACCCCGTTCCTGCCCATGTCGTCACAGTACGGACGTCAGCCCTGCCGAACAGGGGTGTGGCGGTACATGTTTGGAAGCTTTCGCATCATCCGAACAGACGGAGAACTGGAACGGACGCAGCGATCATTCCCCGCATCCAACTCCAGTAAAGAATCCTCCATGCGATCGGAAGCCTCTGGAGGATCTGCTGCTTCTGGGGAGGCTCTGCATCTCTCAGGAGAACATAGACAGCAAGCGGGCTGGCGCCGCGCACAATCGACCGCATTGTCTTTTTCGGGATCGCAAGGCAGATGCCTTCAGTGTCCGGCCTTGCGAAGGCGAGTGTCCGGGCTCGGCGCGCCGAGAGACTACCCAAGACCGACATCAGCTGCTCCGCGGACATATGCTCCGCCGCAGAACACGCCCGGTCTTCAGGCATGGATTCAATCTCGGCGCAGATGCGGTCGAAAGACATGCCGATGAACCTGCCCACTTGGGCGGCAGCCGATCTTTCGTCAAGCACCTTCTGCCGTGTCGGGGTGTCCAGTCGCTCAAGGATCCCTGAGAGCGTTTCCTCCGGAAAAGCGACCATGACGCGCCCCAGATCGCTGGCGGCCCAGGAGTGCGCTTGGAGAACTTCCAAACCGCGAAGGCTGCCTGATCTGCTGGGAGGGACGACAGGAGCGCCAGGGCCCCTTCTGGCCCCATGCTTCTAAAAAGCAAGATTGCGTCGTATGGCGAGAGAGCTTGGAACACCTCTCTCCGCTGAGGCAGCTCGATGACGAAGGAAGCTGCGCGTTCAACACCAAGGTCCGTCACTACCTGTGAGGCCACGTGAGGTGGACTGTCGCGAAGGGAACTGACCAGCCATGCATCGGGCATCTCGCGAAGGATGTCCGTCTGATGATATTTCGGCAGCGCCCCAAGCAGCGGTAGTCCAGATTCTCTGGGAAGAGAGCTGATGATTTTCGCCAAGGCGTCCGAGGTGTTATTGCCAATCATCTGCGCCGCAGTCTCTGGCGGAAGCAGCGCCAAGACGTCCAGCGCACGGCCCGCGGCAAGCATCTTCGCGACAATCTCACGCGGCATCACGGCCATGAGATGCTCCGCGTTTTCGCTGGGCATGGCGCAGAGAGAGTCAACCGCCGAGGAATCAGACATGGAAGCGAGCAGCATTATGGCTCGCACTTCGTCCATGGTGGCGAGCATCTCGCCGGTTCGCTGCGGGGACAGTAAGCCAAGCCTCATAGCCGCCACGTCCACTTCCATGGCGACACAGACAGCTACTGCCTGATCAAGCGGCATTTCGGCAAGGCGTGCCGCCGCCGCAGTCACGGACGTGCTGGACAACTCACTCGCCACGGTGCGAGTGAAGTCCGTGCCAATGTGGATGTTTCCTTGTCTCACCTGGTAGACACGCGCGTTGCCCTCTGCATGGGCATGCATTGCTGTGCCGTCGCCCGGCTCCCCAGCCCCGGTCTCCGTCATGACTCGGAGATGTTCATCGTGCCCTGGCCGAGCTGATACATGCGTGACTGGCCCGTTGCGAGACCGTTCATGGTGACGCCGCCGTTCCAGACCTGCTGAGCCGAATCATTGCCAGCGACGTCTTCCATAGCGGCACGGAGCTCGGCTGCGAACGCCTCTCGCTGCGACTCATCGAGACTTTCCAACAGCAGCTCTACCCGGGTTCGCCACACTCCGGCCTGGTACGTCCTCACTGAATCAGCCTCTGTCGGATCGGCAGAGGCAATCTCAGCGGCTGTTCGATCAAGCCTTGCAAGCTCACCGCTCTCTGCCTGCTCCCCGCCGCGACCCAGCATCCGGCCGAGCCGCTCACGGAAGGTGTTCCAGGCGTCGGTACCAGCAGCCTGCACGACTGCGGTTCCTGCCATCGCGGCTACCGCCGTCAGAGCCTCTGGCAGCACGGGATCCCCCCCCTCGCTTCGCGTCAACGCGCCGGATTTTACTCCGCTTTGGCCTCTAGCGCCGCCCACCACACCGGCATCAACGCGCCATCACACACGCAGCAACGCGCCGTCCCCGATCGGCAGAGCCAGTAGCTACTCGCGGGGAGATGGGTTCAGTGAGTCCGTCCAACTCGATCGCCACATCCACCCACGTCGGAGGCTATAGCCGCTTGTCATGCAGGGCTCAGACACAGCTTCTGAACTTGTCGTTTAACGGCTCTGCTTGCTTGTCAGTCCCATGCGTTGAAGAGCACTCCGCCCAACGTCGTGATGCTGTAGAAGCGGACCTCACGCCACTCGCCCGGCCCGAGCACTGAGGTGTCCACGTCGGAAAGCGGTGTGGCAAGCAACTTGCTGCTCAGGACGACGAAGCCCGCGTCGGTAAAGGCATGAGCCCACGGAGGCGGTGCGAGGAACTCCTCCCCGTACCAGTCCCGACGTGTCTGGGCGAAGGCGATCCAGGGGTGATGAGCGTGACATAGGACGATGCTCTCGCCTGCGCCTCCGACGACCGATGCGGTGTGGAAGGTCCGAGGGTATGCCTGTTCCTCCACGTCGCCCACTTTGCCCCCGGCGCCGCGGGCAGCGGCATACAGAGCGGCGCGGAACGCCCGCAGGTCGGTCTTCGGGAGTGGGCCCTCCTTCGGCCAGAAGAAGCCTGTCGCCCCCCGCGGCAGCACGAAGCTGGTGTTCCCGTCGTTGACCATGCCGCTCATTTTGCCTGGTGGGAGGTGCATCGGTTGTCGAGGTGGCGTGAGCTGCGGGTTCACGCTGTGCGGCGAGGCTTGGTGCCCACCTTGTGATGGGCGGGACGGGTATACGCCTCGCCTGTCGCGAGGACTCTGCCCACGTCATGACGGGTGGCGGGGTGACGGTTCTTTGAGCCCGGCGGACGGCCGGGTCCAGGGCGGGACGGTTTCGGTGCACCGGTAGGAGTGCCGGTCTTCGTGCGCAGGTTCCTGAACCCCCGTCGGACGCGGGCGGGAGTGAGTCTGTTCGGCTCGGCTGGCTTCTCCCAGGGGCGCCGGAGGTCAGCGGCCAGCGGGCGGGCGAGCCGGAGCTGGGCATAGGCGGCGATCACCAGCCAGGTCCACCGGTCGGCTGCTTCCGAGCTGCGAAGCCGGGGCTTGGTCCATCCGAGCGTCTGCTTGAACAGGCGGAATGTGTGCTCGATGTCGAAGCGGCGGAGGAAGGACTGCCAGCAGCGGTCCACGTCGCCGGTGGTGGCGTCGGTGCCCGACCACCACAGCCAGACCGGCTTGTTGACCCCGCCGCTGGGCAGCTTCTCCACGACCAGACGGATGACGGTGCCCTCGATGAGAGGCAGCGGACCGTCGTGGTCGAGCCAGGCCGCCCGACGTGTCAGCCTCGGATGCAGCCGGTCCCATGCCTGCGCGGTCGCCTTCCCGTAGCGGCGAGTATCGGTGACCGTCACGGCCTGCTCGGTGCCCCAGGTGGCCGGGTCGCCGAAGACGAACTCGCCGCCGTGCTTCGGCGGTCGCCCGCCTTGGGGATAGGACAGGGCGTACTCCTTGAGCGAGGGCGTCGGCCGGCGCATCACCCGGTCCGACCGCAGTCGGCCCAGGATCTCGACGGGCAGGTCGCCCAGCAGGTGAGCGATGCGGGGCGCGTCGTATCCGGTGTCCAGGACGGCCAGGACGTTGGGGTCGCCCTGCTTCCACTGACCGGCGGCGACGAGCCGTTCGACGACCTCGCGGAGCTGGACCGTGGTCACCGCAGCGACGTCGGCGCCAGGGTCCAGGCGCACCGCGTCCAGCACCGCCGTCCAGGACGTGCGGCCGGTCTCCAGCGCGGCCACCACCGAGTAAGGCCAGCCGGGCACCATCTGATGCTTGCCCTCACCCCGGCCGAACGTGTGGCAAAAGGCCCGGTCGGCGCTGGTGTTGGCGTCCGGCCGGAGCCACGGCGAGACATCCACCGCCAGCACGAGCCGGCCGTCCGCCGCCCTGGGCAACGGCACCCCAGCCAGGGCCCGACGCAGCCGGGCGACGTCGATGCGGCCCTGGTTGAGTCCGCCGTACAGAGCTCCATGCCCACGGCGGTGTTCGGGCGCGAGCGCGAGATCGACCAGCGTCCGCACCGGCCCGTCCGTGCACAGCAACGCGTCGCACAGCTCGAACAACGCGTCGCCACGTGCGGTCAGACACGCGTACAGCTCCGACCGGAAGTGTGACACTTCCGCGAACGCATCCCGCAGGACGCCCTGGTGCACCAAGCTCACGGTCACGGCCTTCGCGCTGATCCACTCTGTGACGGAGCACAGGATCAGACGAAGGCCGCCTACACGTCCGCCGAACTGCGAAAACGCTGACCAAGTTCGAGCCGCGTTCGACACCGGACCATAAGTGACAAGCTCATCGCCGTCACCGCCCGCAGCAACCGGTCCAAGGCTGGGCGCAGTGTGTCACGAGGGTTGACGACCTGTACATCAACAACCAGGTGACAAGGAAGCCTTGGGCCTGTCCGAGGACATCCTCGCTCGTTGGTCAAGCTGCAGTCCTTCAGCGAGTCGGACCGCGCTCGAAGACTGGAGCGCCGACCGCGGACATCTGGCGCGAGGGGACCCGTCGTCTAGGTGTCAGATGAGCACGGATGGCTCCTCGATGATCTGGAGCAGCATCTCGACGCCCTGTGCACAGACTCCCAGCTGAGTGTGGCCGTGTGATCCTGCGCGTCGGCGAATCCTGGGTCCGCGGAGTAGCCGAGCAGGCCGACGCCCACGATCGGTCCGCTGACGGGTGCGGCATGCTCATCGCCGTCATCAGCCGCTACGGCGGCGAACTGCTCGTCATCATCCACCGTCTACGACGGGCGCCTATGCCAGCGCCGCCGCACTGAGTGGTTGCAGCTGGCTGGAGCACTCCACTCTCACAGCCGCCGTCGGGTGCCTCAAGGCTGGCAACATCCCGGTCAACTGCACTCGTGAGCAGCTCATGGCACTGGCCCGCGAACGGCACAACCATGGTTGTAGCGCCGCGCCCATCGTCCCTCCTGTGCACTTGGGAGGCCCGGACTCGTGGGGGTTCGGACTGCCCGCGGGCGGTGCCGATGCACGGCAGAGACGGCACATTGGACCGAAGTTCCGGCGGGTCAGGCTGCCGCCCTAACGGGTCATGATGGTTACGTAAACGTGATCACATGTCGTACAACCATGCCCAAACGTGGGGTCCCTCACATGGCCTTCCGGAACTTGGCGTGTTGATGTCCGTTTCCGTCCGTTGACGTGGCGTTCTGTTGAGGCGTTAGTTACCCCTGGCTACTTTGTGAATCTTGTGGGCGGGGTGTGGCGGGGATGTGGATCCGATTGCGTGCCGGGCAACGAATGCTGACCGGACGGAGGGGCCGTGCGGGGAGACCGGACGGAAGACGCGGCCGCGCAGCGGGCGCGGGTCTGACGGCGGCCGTGTGCATGGCGGTCGTTGTGGCCGTCGTTCCGGGACCGGCGGCTTACGCCGCGGCTGAGGACGAGCCGCCCGCTGCGCCGTTGTCGGAGGGGCAGAAGGCCCTCGCGCAGGCGCAGGACTCTGGTCAGCGGGTGGAGGTGACCGGGGAGCGCACGGCGCGGACGACAGTCTTCGCCAATCCGGACGGTCACACGTTCACGCTGGAGGAGTCCTCCACACCGGTCCGCGCCCCGGCTGCGGACGGTGGGTGGCAGGCACCCGATCCGACCCTGGTGAAGCGTTCGGACGGCACGGTGGGCCCGAAGGGGGCTGCCGTGCAGATGGCGTTCTCCGGGGGCGGCGACGCCGGCCCGCTGGCGCGGATCGAGGATCAGGGGCGCTCTCTGGCGCTGGACTGGCCGGGCCAGTTGCCCGTCCCGCGCCTGGAGGGGTCCAGTGCCGTGTACCCGGAGGTGCTGAAGGACGTCGACCTGCGGGTGACCGCCACGCCGGAGAGCTTCAAGTACGTCCTGGTGGTGAAGACCCCCGAAGCGGCGGCCAGTGATGAGCTGGAGAAGCTCACTTTCGGCCTGGACACGCAGAACTTGACCGTCCGTGAGGGGGCGGCGGGGAACCTGGCTGCGGTCGACGGCAACGGCACCACGGTCTTCAAGGCGCCGCCGGCCCGGATGTGGGACTCGGCCGGCCAGGACACCGGCGGCGGGACCGCACCGCAGCTGGTGACCGTTCAGGCCGCCGACACTCCGGGCGGGGCCCAGGAGGGGCAGCCGTCGGACCCGGCGGAGAGCGCACCGTCCGGCTCGGGCCAGGAACCGGGCCAGGGAGACACCGTGGCTCGCATCGACGTCGAGGTCACCCAGGACGCACTGTCGGTCATCCCCGACACGAACATGCTGACCTCCACCGAGCCCTCGGCCTTCCCGGTCTTCATCGACCCCCCGATCACGTGGGGGGAGTCGGAACGTACGCTGCTGCGCAGTGACGGCTACGAGTCCTACGGCTGGGGCAACGGGGACGACGGCCTGGGCAAGGGTGCGGGCAAGTGCGGCTCTTGGTCCGGCTACTACTGCGGTCCTGGCTACGTGCAGAAGCTGTACTTCGAGTTCTCCCCGGACAGCCTGAAAGGCAAGAAAATCCTGGACGCCACCTTCCGGGTCACCGAGCCGTGGGCGTTCCAGTGCGATCCGCGCTGGGTGGATCTGGTTCGCACCAACAACATCTCCTCCTCCACCACCTGGTCGTCACGGCCGAAGGAACTCGACTGGATGGGCGACCGGTGGGTGTCGGCGGGCCGGGGCTCGCTGTGCGACCCGGACTCGCCGGATGCGCCTATCGAGTTCAACGACAACCCGGAGGAGTCGAACGAGAACCTCACTCCGACCGTGCAGAGCTTCGCTGCGGGCAAGTTCTCCCGCCTCACCCTGGAGATCCGGGCGCACGACGAGTCGGACACCTCAGCGTGGAAGCGGTTCAAGAACGACGCCGTGCTTGCGGTCGACTTCGTCGGCCTGCCTGAGAAGCCCAGCGCTGTCGGTCTGCAGGGAGGCGGGAGCAGTACCAAGCCCGTCTGCAATACGTCGGAGAGCGACCCGGCGATCGTTTCCTACCCCGCGCCGAACCTCAAGGCCACTCCGCAGACCAAGGCCGGCGGGGAGAAGGAAGCGCAGCTTCGCGTGTACTTCGACATCGACGTGAAGAACGCCGACGCGAGCTGGTCGGACGTCACCCCGCCCTCGACCGGCTCACTCAGTCCCTCCACGGGGTACGTGGCAGACAATCAGGGTGTTTCACTCAAATGGTCGAGTCTGGTCGAGGGCAAGCTGTACCGCTACCACGCCTGGACCTGGTCCTACTACAACAACGGCTCCCACCTGAGCAGCGCGGCCTCCAACGGTTTCTGCTTCTTCAAGGTCGACCCGACACGCCCCAAGGCACCGAAGATCACGGTCGGAGCACCGTACAGCGAGTGTGTGACCAACGACTGCAAGGCCGGTGGCGGGCCTGGGACAGCCGGCAAGTTCACCTTCGCACCTGCCGAAGGCGACACAAACTCCGCCTACCTGTACCGGCTGTCCTCCGACGATGGCTGGTCCACGGTGCAGGGCTCCACGAAATCCGTGACGATCACGCCGCCGAAAGCGGGCCTGTACAGCCTGTATGTGATGCCCAAAGACGTGATCGGCAGAATCGGGGCGGCCTCCGTGGTCGACTTCCTCGTCGATGTCGGTGAGAAAGAAGTCGGACGCTGGGACTTCTCGGAGGATGAAGGAGCAGCCCTCGACTCCGCCAAGACCATGGACGACGCCGACGACGCGACCCTGGCCGGGGGAGCAGAACGCGACGACCACGGCCGACTCGGCGAGATCACCCACGACGCTCACGACGCCCCGCAGGAGCCCGAGACCGACAAGGCCCTGTCCCTGAACGGGACCACGAGCTACGCGGCCACGGCCGGCCAGGTCCTGGAGACCCGGGCCTCCTACACGGTCTCCTCGTGGGCACGGCTGACGGAGGCGCCGACCCACAACTCCACGGTCCTCAGCCAGGACGGCGGACACCGCAGCCCCTTCGCCCTCGGCTACGAACACTCGAAGGGCAGATGGGCGCTGCGCGCGGTCAACAAGGACGCCCCGGTCACCGACACCTGGTCATACGCCCAGGTCAATTCGGCCAACGCGCCGACCATCGGAGCCTGGACCCTTCTGACCGGCGTCTACGACGCGGAGAAGCAGGAGATCCGGCTGTACGTCAACGGCAAGCTGCAGGGCACCGCGCCCTATACGACCGCGTGGGCGGCGACCGGCCCGCTGCAGATGGGCCGCATGCACTGGTCGGACACCTACAGCGACTACTTCAAAGGCAACATGGACGAGCCCGCCGTGTGGCAGCGGGCACTGCAGCCGCAGGAGATCGCGGATCTCGCACAGCCGATGAACTCGCCGAACCGGGCGGCGGTGGAACTGGTGGCGGACTGGTCGGCTGACCACGGCAGCGGCACCATCATCCCCGACAGCATGGCCTCGGGCTACGGCAAGCCGCTGACCCTGACCGGCGGAGCGTCGCTGAACGACCAGGCCATCACCCTGGACGGCGCGGACGACGCAGCCACCGCACCAGGACCACTTGTAGACGAATCCGGCTCGTTCACCGTCACCACCCTGGCAGCCCTAGACCCGGACAAGGTCGCCTCCAAGACCGACGGCTACATCGGCCAGGTCCTGGGCCAGCGCACCGCGGACGGCTCGGCATGGGGCATATGGTACAAGCGGACCGGCAGTACCAGCGAGTTCGACGAGACGACAGGAGAGTTCAAAACCGTCCCGGAGGGCTTTTGGTACTTCGGCCGACTCAATGCTGACGGAACCCTTGACGCCGTGGCCTCGGAAGCAAGCGCAGCCATGGACGACATGGTCCGCCTGACCGGAGTCTTCAATGCCGCTGACGGCACCATCACCCTCTACGTCGGCAACATCGCCAACGGCACACCCCAGGTCTTCACCGCACAGGCCGGAACAGGTGACTTCGCCCTCGGCAAGGGCTTCAGCAACGGGAAATGGCAGCACTACCTGCCCGCCCGCGTACGCGAGGCACGCCTGTGGGCTGGAGCGATGACGACGCCAGAACAGATCAGCGAGACCACTGTCGGCGACTGACGGACGAACGGTGAGGGGCGGACACCGGCGTCCGCCCCCACCACATCAAGCGATGGCACACGCGGCGGCGCGCTGCGCGACGGACTTCCTTCGTAGGGACTGGGTGGGGCAAGAACCATGGGCTTTGGCATAGGCACCTCAAGACGCCGGGACGGAGCAGGCCGGCATGGCAAGGGCCGGCTGCTGGCGCAGGCAGTGGCGCTGGCGCTGATCGTCCCGACCGGGCTGGCCCAGGTCGCGCTGGCAGCAGAACAGGAGGGCCTGGGCCGCCCCGACGTCCCCAAGTCCCCCGTGTCGAAGGTCAAGGCCTTCGAAGCCGACGCGAACAAGGCACGGGCCAAGGTTGCCAAGGAACGCAAGGCCAACGCCCAGCAGGCCAAGAAGGCCACAGCAGAACGCAATGCCGCCTGGCCGAAGCAGGCCACGACAACGCTCACGCTGAACAGCGGCAGCAGCGCCAAGATCGCTCCGGGTGGCCTGCCCGTCACCATCACTCCGACCACGGGCACCAGCAAGCGCTCCACCGCCCCGTCAGCTCAAGCAGACGGCGAGGCACAGCTGACCGTTCTGGACCAGCAGACCGCCCGCAAGGCCGGGGTGACCGGCGTCCTGCTCACAGCAGCCGCCGAAACACCCGGCACAGCGAACGTCCGCGTGGACTACAGCAGCTTCGCCTCGGCGATCGGTGGCGGCTGGTCCCAGCGACTGCACCTGGTCCAGTTGCCATCCTGTGTGCTGACGACTCCGGACAAGGCAGAGTGCCGCAAGCAGACGCCCGTTCCTTCTGACAACGATCTCAACGGTCAGGCGGTGTCTGCGAAGGTCACCCTCAGCCAGGCGACCGCCGGGCCGTCCGCTCAGTTGCTGGCCGAGGCGGGCAGTGCCGCCCCGAACGCGACGGTGCTGGCGGTGACGGCAGCCTCGGCCGGGTCGGGTCCATCACCCAAGGGCGCGGGCGACTATTCGGCGACGAAGCTGTCGGAGTCCTCGTCCTGGCAGGCAGGCGGCAGCTCCGGCTCCTTCACCTGGTCCTACGACTTCGCCATGCCCCCGGCTGCGGCGGGCCCGGTGCCGCCCCTGTCGCTGTCGTACGACTCGGGCAGTGTCGACGGGCGCACCGCCACGACGAACAACCAGACCACGTCGGTGGGCGAGGGCTTCACCATCACCGAGTCCTACATCACCCGCACCTACGGCTCCTGCGACGACGACGGTCACGACGACGTCTTCGACCAGTGCTGGAAGTACGACAACGCGAGCCTGGTCCTGAACGGCAAGTCGACCCGCCTGGTCAAGGACAACACCAGCGGCGCCTGGCACCTGGAGGACGACGACGCCTCTACGGTGACCCGCTCCACCGGCGCCGACAACAACGACGACAACGGCGAATACTGGACCGTCACCACCAGCGACGGCACCAAGTACGTCTTCGGCAAGAACAAGCTCGACGGCGCCGGCACCCAGCGCACCAACTCCACCTGGACCGTGCCCGTCTTCGGCGACGACTCCGGCGAACCCGGCTACAGCGGAGGCGACACCTTCGCCGACCGCGCCCTCACCCAGGCATGGCGCTGGAACCTCGACTACATCGAAGACACCCGCGGCAACGCCTCCACGTACTGGTACACCAAGGAGTCGAACTACTACAAGAAGAACAAAGCGACCAAGGCCAGCGAACCCTACGACCGCGGCGGCCACCTCGACCGCATCGAGTACGGCCTGCGCAAAGACGCCCTGTTCACCGACAAGGCCGACGCCAAGGTCACCCTCACCTACAAGGAACGCTGCACCGTCTCGGTCGAAAAGTGCGGCAGTCTGACCAAGGACACCGCCGAGAACTGGCCGGACGTGCCGTTCGACGCGATCTGTTCCAAGGACGACGACGAATGCAACGCGGCCGGTCCGTCCTTCTTCACCCGCAAGCGCCTGACCAGCATCGACACCTCCTCCTACAACGCCACCAGCAGCGCTTACGACCCGGTGGACTCCTGGGCCCTGACCGAGAAGTACCTGGACGGCGGTGACATCGGCGACAGCTCCGACCAGGTCCTCACCCTCACCGACCTGAAGCGGACCGCGAAGGCAGGCGACACGGTCATCACGGTCGACCCCGTCACGTTCACCTATCAGACGCGGCCGAACCGCGTCGACGGCACCGACGACATCCTGCCCCTGACCCGGCCACGGATCTCCACCATCACCTCCGAGACCGGCGCCGTCACCGCGGTGACCCTGTCGTCACCGGAGTGCACGCGCAGCGAGGCCCTGGACGCGGCACCGGACACAAACACCCGCTCCTGCTACCCGCAGTACTGGCACATCAACGGGAACGAGAACGCGGCGATCGACTGGTTCCACAAGTACCGCGTCACCGCCGTCGGCGTCCACGACGCAGCCGTCACCAACCCCGCCGTTGAGTACGCCTACTCCTACAGCGGCGGTGCCTGGCACTACAACGACGACCCGTTCACACCGAAGGACGAACGGACCTGGTCGGACTGGCGCGGCTACCGCCAGGTCACCGCCTACACCGGCGCCGCCGGCGGCACCCGCTCCAAGAGCGTCTCCCTCTACCTGCAGGGCATGCACGGCGACAAGAAAAAGGACGGGACTACCAAATCCGTCACCGTCAACCCCCTGCTCGACACGGACGTTGACTTCTCCGGCACTTCGGACGCGGACCGCTGGAAGGGTCTGCTGCGCCAGCAGGTCACCTACAACGGCAGCCAGCCCATCAGCAGCGTCTTCAAGAACTACACCTACAAGAACACGGCCACCCAGACGGTCCCGGACGCCGCCGACCACACCGCCCTGTGGGTGCGCAACTCCTCCACCTACACCAGCACCTACCTCACCGGCTCCAAAACCTGGCGCACCCAGACCACCGGCCAGAAGTACGACGACCTCGGCATGGTGTACGCCGCCGACGACTGGGGCCAGGCCGGCCTCGGCGGTGACGAAACCTGCACCCGCACCTGGTACGCCCGCAACCCCGACGCCGGCATTACTAGCCTGGTCTCGCGCACCCGCACCGTCGCCAAGCAGTGCTCGGTCACCGACGCCGGCCTGAACCTGCCCGCCACCAGCACCACATCCGGCGACGTCCTCGCCGATACCGCGACGGTCTACGACAAGACTGACGCCACCACCTGGCTGGCTACCCAGAAGCCCACCAAGGGCCAGGCCACCTGGACCGGCCGCGCCACCGGCTACACCACCACGGCCGACAGTGACGGGCAGCGCCTGCCGTCCGGCTGGCAGACCGTCGCCACCACCACCTACGACACCCTCGGCCGGCCACTCGCCGTCACCGACACTGTCGGCCGCACCACCTCCACCGCCTATACACCCGCCGATGCCGGCCCCCTGACCAAAACGATCTCGACCGACCCCAAGGGCTACCGCTCCTACAGTTTCCTCGACCCCCGCCGCGGCCTGGTCCGGCAGAGCGTCGACATCAACAGCAAGATCACCGAGCAGAAGTACGACGCGCTCGGCCGGGTCAAGGAAGTGCGGCTGCCCAACCGCAGCAGCAGCCAGAAACCGAACGTCACCTTCGATTACCACCTGGACAACACCAATCCGTCCTGGGTGTCCACCTCCACTCTGACCAACAGCGACGCCTACGTCACCAGCTATGCGGTGTACGACTCCCTGCTGCGGTCGCTGCAGACCCAGTCCCCAACCCCCGACGGCGGACGGCTACTGACCGACACGCACTACGACACCCGCGGCCTGGCCTACGAAACCTTCGCCGACATCTTCGACAACAAGAGCACCCCCAACGGCACCTACACCCGCGCTGAATACGGCGGTGCCCCCAAGCAGACCGAGACCGTCTTCGACGGCGCTGCCCGCCCCACCACCAGCACCTTCTACGTGGGCGGGGTCAAGAAGTGGGCGACCACCACCAGCTACACCGGTGACTCCACCGCCACCACCGCCCTCGACGGTGGCTCCGCCCAGCGCACCATCACCGACATCCGTGGCAGGACCACCGAAACGCGCAACTACGCCGGTGAAAGCCCCGCCGACACCGCCTTCGGCACCGGCCCCGGCACCAGCTACACCGCAACGAAGTTCACCTACGGTCTCGATGGCCGCCAGAAGACGATCACCGGGCCCGACGGGGCAACCTGGTCCTACGGCTATGACCTGTTCGGCCGCCAGACCAGCACCGACGACCCCGACAAGGGCAAGACGAGCAGCGAATACAACGCCCTCGACCAGGTCATCAAGACCACCGACTCCCGCGGCAAGTCGATCCTGAGCGCATACGACGAACTCGGCCGCCCCACCGGCACCTGGAGCGGTTCGAAGACCGACGCCAACCAGCTCACCGGCTACACCTACGACACCCTCCTCAAGGGCCTGCCGACCTCGTCCACCCGCTACATCGGCGGCAAGAACGGAGCCGCCTACACCCAGGCCGTCACCGCCTACGACACCATGGGCCGCGCCACCAACACCGAACTGCGGCTGCCCGCCAGCGACCCGTTCGTGAAAGCCGGCCAGTCGGCCACCGTCGCTTCGGAAACGCACTACAACATCGACGGAACACTGAAGCAGACCACAGACCCAGCTCTGGGCGGCCTGCCCTCCGAAATCGTCGGCTACAAGCACGACGACCTCGGCAACCTCACCGCCATCGGCACCTACCTGCCCGAGATCGACTACTCAGCCCTGGCCAAACCGCTCCTGCTCACCATGGGCACCGACGACGACCGGGTCTACGTCGCCAACCGCTTCGAAGAAGGCACCGACCGCCTCACCCAAACCTTCACCCAAGACCACACCCACGACTACCACCTGCAAGAGCTGAACTACAGCTATGACCAGGCCGGCAACGTCACCTCCATCAGCGACCCCACCACCCTCGGCGGCACCAGCAGCCCCGAAACCCAATGCTTCACCTACGACGCCCACCAGCGCCTGACCGAAGCCTGGACCCCCACCACCCAGAACTGCACCGACACCCGCAACGCCAGCACACTCTCAGGCCCGGCCCCCTACTGGACCACCTACACCTACAACCCCGCAGGCCAGCGCACCACCGAAACCCAGCACACCAGCACCTCCACCACGAAAACCACCTACTGCTACACCAACACCAAACAGCCCCACACCCTGACCGGCACCACCACCAAAACCGACTGCACCAACCCCGAACGCACCTACACCTACGACACCACCGGCAACACCACCAAGCGCCCCGGTGTCGCCGACGACTCGACGCAGGACCTTGCCTGGTCGGACGAGGGCAAGCTCAGCCAAGTCACCGAAGGTGACCAGTCCACCGACTACCTCTACGGCGCCGACGGCACCCTCCTCATCCGCACCACCGAAAACGGCGAACGCGTCCTCTACGCCGGCACCACCGAACTGCACCTCCGAGCCGACGGCACCAGCTGGGCCCAGCGCTACTACACCGCCGACGGCATCACCGCCGGCATGCGCACCAACCAGACCGGAACCACCAAGGTCACCTTCCTCATCAGCGACCACCACGGCACCTCCAGCCTCGCCGTCGACCGACTCGACCAGAAATTCACCAAGCGCTACACCACCCCGTTCGGCGAAGGCCGCGGCAAGCTCCTCTACGGGCCCTGGCCCGACGACAGGGGTTTCCTCGGAAAAACCCGCGACACCACAACCGGCCTCACCCACATCGGCGCCCGCGAATACGACCCCACCATCGGTCAATTCATCAGCGTCGACCCTGTGCTCGAAGTCGAAAGACCGCAAACGCTCAACGGCTACAGCTACGCCGCAAACAACCCCGTCACACAGTCCGATCCCACCGGAACCAGGCTCGCCGACTGTGTCGGCGGTTGGAACGAATGCGGGCCCAATGGGACGGGCGGCATCAAAGACCAGCACCAAGTCCCCGACGACAGCGGTGGGTGGGAAGACAGCGGCAGTAGCGATGACGATTGGACCGGTTGCGGCACCCTTTGCCAGGGTGCCCTCCAAGGTGAGATAGACCTGCCAAGCCCGTTCCGGACGGACCTGTGCAACGTCTCTACGAGTAATGGATGCGACGCAGAATTTCGGAAGAGAGTACTTCGCGCCTATAAAGAACTAACCGTCCTTGACGACTACTTCAACTGCACGTTCTTCCATAAAGATGAAGCGTGTGATACGTCAGGCAGTGCATTCTCGTCCGGTGGAGCGACGTACGCCTCCAGTATATTTCTTGGATTCGTCGGCACGGCTAAGCTTCGCCTTTCTGCCGGTGGAGTTAAGGGGCCCGCAAGTAGCCTCGGCGTGAAACTAACAAACGAAGAAGGGCTCGCGGCGGCCGCAGCAGCGAAGGGTGCATTCAGTAAGCCTGGAGGGACGAACGGCGCACTTTACGTTGAGGGTTATGACGATGCAATTCCCATTTCCTCGGGTAAGCGAAACCAGCCTGCCGGCTATGTGGACCCGCCAGGGACGGGCACAGTAAACCGTGAGCACGCCGAGACTCACGCGGTGGCCCTAATGCGGAGTCAAGGATGGAGTAACGGGCACCTCTTCATCGATCAGGACTACATCTGCAGTGCCTGTCTAGATCGGCTGGATCGCATGCTTCCCGAAGGTGCGACTTTGACTGTGACTTATAGGGATAGTGCAGGAGAGGTCCATAGCCCAACCTTTGGCCGCAAGGAATAGAAAAACAACTTGGTTGCCCCTCGCCTTTGTTGTCGAATGCGAGGGGCAATTTCAATGGCCTGCGGATGCTCAGAACCAGTCGGTGTCCGAAATGTTGCGCAGATAGGACGTTTCTGTCGGGTCGATGGCGCCGATCTGAACTTCGCTACAGGCTGACGGGATATCCAACGGTCCGCCTTCGCTCAGCGCGGGACCGATATGGGCGATCAGGGTATCGTTGGCGAATACGCGATGGCCCGGCGCGGGCCAGTTCCACTCCCCAAACGCTACCTCTTCCATCGGCGCGAGAACATCGACCATTCGGTCATTGCGGATGGAGTCGCAAGACAGTCTGTGCGGTGCATTGTACGCGGTTTCAACGAGCGCATTATGAATCAGGAATTCTTCAAAGGTCTCCGGAACCTTGCGCCACTCTTCATACATTCTCCCCTCGTAAACCGCCATTGGCGTCGCTGGGTCGAAGGCCCAGATGGCGTCTCCTGGGTCTGTCATGAAGACGTTCATGCCGTCGCGGACGTTGATATCCCCTATAGGGGTGAACTTCTTAACCGCCATCAAAGGGCGGGACCACTGCGCAGCAAGGGTATGCCATTCCGTGAGTGCTGACGGTACCCGAGGGTGGCTCACGATACGGGCCGCAGATTTATCCGGCTCACCATACCACTTGGTGAGAAACTGGGGCAGGCTGATGCTCGATGGGGGAATCATGGTTGCGATTATTGCACCCCTCTCGTCCTCGCTTCGCGGCTGTCATTGCTACTCGGTCACCGAGAGACGGCAGCAGGGGTTCCCGAGATACATCCGACGAGGCGACAAGATCAGTAACCACGACTGCCCCGCATGCGGCGCGTCCCTACGGGGTGTGGCTTCCGGCCGCGGCCAGCCCCTCTGGCCCATCGACGGGTTCGTGGTCACCCCCGGCCAGACCGGCGTCCAGCTCGACCGCCCCATGCGCCTGATCTTCCGGCCCGGCGAACTCGGCAGAAGATTGTGGAGGACCGGGGCAGGGGAGCCATGCTGAATTCCGCAGGCGGCGAGGGCGTCCCGACCGGCGCAACCCCCGTCCCCAGTCCCGTCGACGATGTCGCCGCCGCCCGGCCGACGTCCCCCGCCGAACAAGTGCTCGCAGACTTCCTGGAAGCGCACCTCGCCCTGCAGCATCATCTGGGCTTCGACGGCACCGTCGGGTGGAAGCACCACTCCGTGTACGACCTCGTGGCCGTGCACGGCCGCTGGAGCGCCCCCGCCCCCCTCCCGGCCGAGGTGCGGCCGGGCCCGGAGCGGCACTGCTTCGCCAACGCGGCAGCGACTGAGCGGGAGCACCCGCGCCTGGCCTACACCGAAGGCTTCGCCGTCCCGACGGACAGCTCCGTACCAACAGCCCACGCCTGGTGCACCGACCCGGACGGCCGCGTAATCGACCCGACCTGGTCCGAACTCGGAGGCAGCGCGTACCTGGGAATCAGACTCCCGTCGCGCCTACGGCCACGCCCGCCCCGCAACTGGGGCGTCCTTGAAGCACCCGACTCCCTGTACCCCCTGCTGCGCAGTGGCTTGTGAGCCGGACTCGTCTTGAGGTGCACTCTGAGGGCATCGGATGCGGCCTCCCAACCGGTCATGCGGGCGGCGAGGTTGTCGCGGATCTCCTCCAACCGGTCGCGCTGGGCCGGGTCCGGCCGGAGGAACGAACACAAGCGTGTTCGTGGATGCAGGCGGTGCCGTAGGCGCGGGCGCAGGTGCCGACGGAGAGCTTGCGGCGTTCGAAGTGGCCGAGGAAGTCCTCCCACTCGGCGTCGGTGGGGGTGCGATATTCCTCTGCCGGCCGCAGGGCGCGGCGGCCGGTGATGAAGGCGTGAGACGAGGAGGCCGGGAACGCGCCGCGGCCCTCACCCATCTGGTGGTGGGGGGCGCAGCGCATCCGTCGGTGGAACTAACGGCGGCCTCCGGTCGGGTTGCGGAAGCGGACGCAGCGCAGGATGACGAGGGCCGCGGTGGCGGCGATGAACTCGGGGATCTGCGGCTGGACGTGGAGGAGGTACCAGGCGGTGCTGGCGAGGGTGGTGTCGGCGAGGCCGGGACGGCGCCATTCGAGGGGGAGGTTGTTCCAGGGGTGTGTTTCCATGGGGCGGTCCCTTCCTTACTGCTTGCGGCTGTGAGGGGGTGAGGACGCGAGGAGGCCGACCCTGCACCGGGCGGCCTCTGTCCGTTCCGAGACGCTATGTGAAGGGAGGGGATTCAGGATGGCCGACGGTTTTCCGCCAGCCATTCGGAAGGGCTTTGTGACACATTCTCCGTTTGAGGATTATCACGGACGGAAACCCCAGTTCAGCGGTGTGCGTACTGCCCGACGGGGTCCTCGCCGTCACCGCGACGCCGGACATGACCACGCTCGTCGCGCCGGACCTCAGCCGCGTTTTGGCCGTCTACGACTCCAAGAGCTCGTAACACGATCTTGTTGAGTGTGCTGGTCGGGCGTGACCGGTGTGACGATTCGGCCGTTCGTGAGGGTGTGAGTGTTCGGCCGTGGATCGTG